>JASFSK010000059.1:0-12960 GCA_050114455.1 Desulfobacterales bacterium
AGTCCATCGGTTCATAAATACGCTAACGTATTTACTCACTCAGGACTTAGTTCTGCCTGCGACGAGCCGTTCGACTCTGAGCTCACAGCCGAAGGGCTCAGCCCAGACGAGTGAGCAACTATTTTGAGTAGATCCTTGATTATGTGTGCCTGTAATTGCGATTCGGAGCACTAAGGCATGAATTTTATTTTAACGCTAAAGAATGCCGCCCTCATTTATTAAATTGGTGACAGCATGGTTGCATGTCAAGTCATTTGGCCATAAAAGACAGTATGAGTGCCGGCTTTACGGTCATTTATGGTTCACAACTTGACATAGTTGTGGGCATATTGTACCTAATCATTGGACCTATCCCATTGACTGGTTCCGTGGGAATAAGACATTCATTTGCTGCTCAAACCTCGTAGATGGTTAAAATTAAATGATACGATCCGATGCCAAATCATGGCCTCCCAAGCGCTATGTCAAAAAGTTTCATAAACGTATTCTTGATTTCCGACAATGGTTGACACGGCACATTCTAATCGAGGATGGGCAATTCAGCTATCGCTTCCGTTGTGAGACGGTGCGCGAATTTAACCGTTGTCTGAAGATTTTTTTAAAAGAACCCGGTACTGTCGACTGGATAGACCAGTATGTAAAATCTGGGGATGTCTTTTATGACGTCGGCGCCAATATTGGTGTATATACTATTATAGCAGCGTCTCGGACGGGAAAAAAGGGGAGGGTGTATGCTTTCGAACCCCACGGAGCCAATTTTGCCCGACTAATTGATAACATCACCGAAAACGACCTACAGCAGGTCGTTTTTCCTAACAATTTTGCTTTAAACGATGAGGACGGTTTTTTCCCTTTTCATTACAAGTCGGGTGATGTTGGAACTTCAGACAGCCAACTGTCGACCAGCCGCAACGCGACCCCGGATGAAGCTGCAGCCCAGATTTCCGAATTGAAATATGCCACAACCATTGATCGCCTTATTGATTCAGGTGACATTGAAGCGCCCCAGCACATTAAAATCGACGTGGATGGTAATGAAATTCTCATCCTTGAGGGAATGAACCGCCTGTTAGCAGGGCCTCACCGTCCTATTTCAATTCAAGTCGAAATGAATGACCCGCATCAAGGCAAGATTTTAGAATTTATGAAAGAACATCAATATCGCTTGGCAACCAAACATTATACCCGGTCTGCATCCAGAAAAATAGACAAAGGCAGCGATCCGGAAACGCTCAGCTACAATGCGATCTTTCGCCACGATGATTGATCTGATTCGCAGGGAAGCCAGCTAATAAAGTTGTAATCGGCTCACCTTTGCTAATGCGGTTTTTCCAGATGTTGGGTGATGGGACCCAAGAATCGCTTAAGAACGTTTTTCTTAGCTTTACGGGGTAGTTGTCTCATATATTGCGAAGAGTACTCCGGTTCAATGATGGGAGCTGGACTGGGAGCCCAGTCGGCAGTATCATAACCAATGAGCTTCATGTAGGGTATAAATACCGGTTTTAGCAACTCTATGTCTTCTTTGGTGAACCAGTGGCGCCAGTCACCAGTGGTTTTTTTCCGAATCACCTTCGCTTTGCCGGACGTACTTGGGACTGTTGCATTTGCCTGGATTTCAAAACCCAGATAATCATTAAGAGCATCAAATCTGTTTTCTACCATATTTTCAAAACTGAACAAGAACCAATCACTTCCTAAATCTTCTACGAATTTAACCATTTGCTGATAGCGATATCTCTCTTCTTCTACTACCTCATCGCTTGTCCGAGGCCAGTCACTGTGTCCCGTATAACGACAAATTTCAACAAAAGGGATGGATCGGGGATCTTTCTCCTTTTTTAAGACCAGATCCAGATGGGCCTCATATTGCTTTTTTTTGCCCTTGAAACCTTTATGCCAGCGGTACAGCATTCTGCTAACAGCGGCATCCCTGGGATCACGGGCCATCCAGATTTTACGATCGTAATGTTCTTTGTTTAAATGTTCCTTGAACACCTCAAAGCTCTTACCTTTGCGTTCTTCATAGGTATGCTTGTAAACTGCATTTTCGTAGTCACCGACATATTTACCCGGATGGCCACCCGAAAAGGCATGGCAGTTTGGCAATCCGCCAGACACTTTATACACCATGACCGTGGTGCCTGTTTTTCCTGTTCCTAAAATCAAAACTTTCATTTAATTTCTCCTATTTCGAATATCAGTTTTTATACCATAATGTTGTCAGACAAAAGACCCTTTGGATTTATCTATGGCGTCATCAAGAATATCTGATCCGCTATACTTTCTGCGTTTATGTTGCGAGAATCCCTTAGCACCTGTTGAATATTGGATATCCGGCTGATTAACTCTTGAAGCGAAATACCGGGATAGCGATGGCGATGGAACTCCGGTGGCGCATGCTTGCCCGGTATATGTTTACGGACATATTTCACCAGACGGCGCCAGTGGGCAAAGCCCATGCCGATAAGACGATCGCTCAAGACCGGCTTGGGTAGAACCGGTTGATGCGCCATTTTCTTTTCGAGAACGTCAACAATCCGCTCACATGCCAGCGGGCCGTCTTGAGCTGCAAGGTATTGCTTAACGAGCGCTTGGCGATCATCACCATTGGCGGGACCAAGTTCGCCCTTTAATATTTTTGTGAGGGTTTGCTGCAATTGATCAACATCGAAACACTGATAGCTGATCAAATTGGGCAGCCGGTAAAATCCCATGTCGTAGGTTTCATTGATCTCAGCCCGGTAAGATACTGCCGGAACACCCATCATATAGGCTTCCACCCCGGTTGTGCAGCCGTTGTGGATAACCACGTCGGTAGCCATCAGCCAGGGTACCACATTGCCTTCGTTGGTGACCTTGACTCGTTGGCAGCCTTCGGCGATGTCCTTGTAAACCTGTTGATTTTCCGTCGGGTGCGGCCGGACTATGATCGTATGATTCGGATAAGACCTGTCAAGGATCGGGATCAACTTTTTAAAGGCATTGAAAATTCCCTGTTTGTGGTCCCGCAGCCCTTCGGCATACTCTCGGCTCATACCCACCGCCGCTTTGCCGAATTGAGGCGTTTCACCCGGTTCTTTAACCGGCCGAAATAGATTTTGGGCCGGGAAAAAGGCATTTACATGGTTAAAGTTGGTATTGACCAGGATAAATTTGCCACAGGTTTTTTGTATTTCTTCTACTTGCGATTTGTAAAAGGGTTGTAACTCGGGCCGCAACATATCGCTGCGTGGATTGCCAGTGACGTGAATCGGCATGTCAGCCGGAAGGTCGGGGTACTGGCGCCATAATTCGGCATTATCCTCACCCCAGGCAAACAAATGCGAATTGTATCGAATTGCAATCGGAGAGAGTCTTCGGGAATAGTAGGTTTCCGGCGGGAGGTGAACCAACGCCTCTTCATCCCACGTAAGAATTTCGTGGCCGATTTTCTCCATAATTCGAAACATTTTGATATTGCGTTCCGTCATGCTTTTGTTAAGATACAGGCTTCTGGGAAAAGATGTAATGCGGAAATCCACCTCCCGATGAGATCCGATAATGACCGCAAACCCACGCTGTACGGCAATGCAGGCCAGCAACAGTTTAGGATCCAGCTCCCGCACCTGGTTTTCTACCGGTATGACGAGACAGGCTTTGGTGTTTTTTATATTTGCAAAATTTTTCATATTCTTTTCCTCCGGAGGCGTGTCAACCCTGACAGCCTTTCCGTCAGCAAGCAGCACAGGCTGCCCGGGTGGATTCATCTATTCAGGCGGAAATCCGAAAGAGCACATCACTGAGCTGCTCAACCTCTAATTTGTTGTTTTTTCCGAGGATTCGCTGAATTCGCTCTATCTTCTCGTTCAGTGTATGGAGACCAATACCGGGAAACCGATGGCGTTGGAATTCGGGCCGATTGTGCGAATTTGGAAGGTATGACAGCAACCTCTTTACGAAACGGCGTCCATTGGCAACCGACCAGCCTTCGAGCCGATTTAGTAAATTCGATTTTGGCAATTCGGATTGATCGATTGTCATTTTTTCAAGAACTTCGACAATTCTCTCACTCGCCAGTAAGCCGTCCTGTGCGGATAGATAGTGATCGATGTTCGATTGTCTTTCATCTCCATCCGCCGCACCGAGTTCACCGGCAATAATTTTTCTAATCGTCAAGCGCAACTCCTCAAAATTGAAGCACTGGTAGCTAAGTAAGTTGGGTAAGCGATAAAAACCATTATCGTAATACTCATTGATGGATGCACGGTATGTGATTGCTGGAACCTTCATCACATACGCCTCTACCCCCGTCGTACAGCCGTTATGCACAAGTACCTTTGCAGCTAAAAGCCAGGGAACGACGTTACCATCGTTTGTCACCCGCACACGTTCGCACTTTGTGGCTATCTTTCTGTACGCCGCGTGGTTCTCAGTCGGATGAGGTCGGATAACAATTGTCAAATCGGGGAATGCTTTTGCCAGTTCGGGGATCAGCTTTTGGAATGCATCGAATAATTCTTGTTTGTGAGCCCGTAACCCCTCAGCGAACTCCCGGGTCATGCCTCTGGCAGCTTTCCCAAAGCGAGGAGCATCGCCGTGTTTTTCAGCCGGCATGAACAAATTTTGATGGGGGTAGAAGGCATTGACATGATTGAAATTCGTATTGATGAGGATGAATTGGCCATAGACCTTGCGAATTTCTGCGATTTCATCTGCATAAAAATCACGCATTTCAGGTCTCAGCATGTCCCCACGCGGATTCCCGGTAGTATGAATTGGAGTTTCGGGAGATAAGCTTGGATATTGGCGCCACAAATCGGCATTGTCTTGCCCCCATGCGAAAAGATGAGAAACCTGCTTTACGCCTGTTGGTGAAATCCGGCGGGAAAAAAAAGTCTCGGGTGGCAGATGCACCAGGGCCTCCTCATCCCAGGCGACGACCTCGTGTCCAATCTTGCGGATAATCTGTAACATTTTACCGCCGCGAGCCGTCATGCTTTTGGAAAGATATATGCTCTTAGGGAAAGACGCGATTCGGTTGTCTATCTCCCAACGTGACCCGATCATCGCGGAGAAACCCCGGCGCGCCGCGATACAAGCCAGCAATAATTTGGGGTCAAATTCGCGAACCTGGTTCTCCACCGGTATAATGAGTGATTTTTTCATTTTTGAGCCTCCAACACTTTCCAGCGCTCAGCGAATGCCTCGAAGAGCTCCGGTTGGCTGGAAATCACACAAATTTCCTGGTTGATCCAAAAAGATAAGGTCGACCAATTATAACTGCCGAATACAACCCATCGCCGGTTTTTTTGCTCAACCAAAACAAATTTGTTGTGCATCAGCAGGCCCTCCGGATGGGTAACCCTCCGAAATGCAATCCCTGCCTCACCGAGTTTTCTTTCGGCCGTTGAGGGCACGCGCCTGAGCGTCGATTCTGCCAGTATCTCAAGCGAAGCTGCCTGCCGGGCAAGACGCAGAATTGTTTTGATGGAGGTCGTGCCGTTGAGGTGCGAGGCTGCAATGCGGATTCGGGCGCCACTGCCAAAGCGCTTGAGAAAGCTCGCCACTGCATGGGGTCGGAATCGGGGTAGGAAATGGACTTCAGTGTTCAGCCCGTGCAATGCCCGGTTGCCATCTGCAAGAAACCGCTTTAAAAATCCGTGCCGAGACCCATGAAACCAGCGTGCATGGTTGATCAAGCCTTCAACAAGCGCTGGTTCGCTGATACCCACCAGCACGTTGTGGGCGCGATGATGATCACCGATTTTTTTTATAATCTCCGGTCTTTCCTCGGGATTGTCGCCGGAAGGGTTGAAGGACCCGATGAAAGCGACGGGTTTGGGATGTGAAAAGCAGTAGAGCTTTTCATGAAGGTTCGGATTTCCCATTTTTCTTCCTGGCATTGGAATACACGGCGGCAGGTAGACAGTCCGAAATCTTTGGCCCAGTCCATGTTTTCCGGAGAGCATGGAGATCACCTCTCGATTGGCATGCGGAATGTGAGGATTTCCATCAACCGTTACCGTCACTTTTACATTCCGACGGTGGGCCTGCAGCAGCAACTCAGCCAGCTGCCGGTCGCGGAAATAGTACGTTATCCAATCAATTGAACCGCCGGTCGGAACGGCCTCAATGTGTTCGGCCAAAAGATCCCGCAACCGACCAACCGGTTGATCGGGTCCACCGAAGTGTATTTCATAATTGGCTTCAGGTGACAAATCCGTTCCCCACTTTGGTGACATGATTCTGGAAGTTGCAATGTCTCCAGTAAAAAGATGAGATGCTAAATTCATTTGGGACCGATTCGAAAGATTTCACTCGAAATCTGATTTGCTTCAGTCTTAACGCGGTCTCCAAGTGCATTTTTGATTCTTGAAACCCGCTCACGAATTTCAGACAAAGAAATGCCTGGATAGCGATGCCGATGAAATTCAACGCGGTTATGCGAATCCGGCAGATAAGACATGAATTGCTTGGTAAGTCTGCGTACCGTGGCCCTGGTGTTTCCGTTCAGGCGGTCCTTCAGGGCCGGTTTCGGCAACCGGGATCTGTCTGCCGATATTTTTTCAAGAACATCAACGATACGCTCGCAGGCCAGGGGCCCGCTTCTGGCTGCCAAAAAATGATCGATCAGTGATTGCTTTTCATTCCCATTGGTGGCGCCGAGTTTGCCGGCCAGAATTTTTTGCAGAGTTTCCTGCAGTCCCTCAAAATTGAAACATTGATAACTCATCCGATTGGGCAGCTGATAAAAGCCAAAATCATAGTAGTCATTGACCGTCGCGCGATAGGAAATCGCCGGAACGCGCATGACAAAGGCTTCCACCCCTGTGGTACAACCGTTGTGAATGAGCGCCTTGGCGGCCATCAGCCAAGGTATGACGTTGCCCTCGTTGGTGACGTGGACCCGCTCGCAACGTTTCGATATTTCGTGATAAACGTCATGTCTTTCAGTGGGGTGCGGCCGAACAACAATTTTATAATCCGGGAAAGCCTTTTCCAGGTTCGGAATGAGATCCTTGAAATCTCTGAAAACGGACAGTTTGTGATCCCGAAATCCCTCAGCATATTTCCGGGGCATACCTCTGGCGGCACGGCCGAATTTGGGCAACTCACTCGGCTTCTTTTCAGGTAAAAAGAGACCTTGGACTGGATAAAAGGCATTGATATGGTTAAAATTGGTGTTAATCAGAATGAAATCTCCATAGGTGCTGCGGATTTTTTCACTATCGTCTTCGAAGAATCCGTGCATCTCCGGCCGCAGCATGTCATTGCGCGGATTCCCGGTGATATGGATCGGCAGCTCGGATGGCAGTTGGGGATATTGTTGCCACAATTCAGCATTGTCGCGGCCCCAGGCAAACAGATGGGATAAATACCCCAAGGCCCTGGCGGATAGTCTACGGGAAAAATATATTTCGGGCGGCAGGTGAACCAGGGCTTCTTCATCCCAGGCAACGATTTCATGCCCGAGCTTGCGCAAGATTTTAAACATTTTAATGCTGCGAACGGTCATGCTTTTAGAGAGATAGAGACCCCTCGGAAACGAGGCAATCCGAAAGTCCAACTGACGGCGTGAACCTATCACCGACGAGAATCCTTGTCGCGCCGCTATACAGGCCAGCAGCAATTTAGGATCAAGCTCCCGCACCTGGTTTTCAACCGGTATCAGCAATAGCGATTTCTCAGTGTTCATGTTGCTTAGCCTCCTCAAAGCCCCTTTAGATAATTTCAAGCACGCTCTGAAGATCTTTACGCCATGTTAAAAGATTTATACTTTTCAATGCATAATGGCGGTTTATTTCTTGGAGTTTAATCAAAGCCGCGGGTTTGCAATATCTGCCTGTAAATCATACTTTCTTTTTCTACTATCTTGTCTTTCGCAAATGCGGTTTGTGCTAATTCACGACCGCGTTTGCCAACCAATTTTGCTTCCTCACGATTGCGGACCACATAGATTATTTTATCTGCCAGCGCTTCGACATTTGCAAAAGGAACGAGATATCCGGTGTAATCATCTATAACAATCTCTGCATGCCATTCAATGTCATATGCAATAACTGGTATGCAGCATAGCATAGCCTCCACCAAAGTCGAACCTGAATAAGGGCAAAGAGCCACCTTTGCATGAGCTGTCCAATGATAAACGATGTCGCTTGGACACGCACCCATAAGTATTATCCGATCCTTGTATTTGCTCTGTTCTTTCTTCTGTCTTACCCTCTCCCTGAGAGCACCATCTCCAATGATGACCAGGCGGTAATTTGGAATATGAGGTGCGACAACTTCAAATGCTTTCAAAACGTCTTCAGGATATTTGATATCAACGAGACGTCCGACAAATAATAGATAAGGATACTCTACCGGTTTTGCCGGTGGCTTTTCCGGTTTGAATGAATTGTACAGAACGTTAAAATTACTGATTCTAAGTAATGATAGTCTGTCGACAGGGGCCCCTAACGCAAATGCATGCTCATAATTATTCTTGTTGCGCCCAAGTACGCGATTGGCGTAACGTAATGGCAATCCAAGGAGCCAGTTTGTCGCAGACCGAGCAAACATTCTGACTAAAGGCAGTCTATTTAGTTTTCTAAGATAATAGGACTTGCCGGTAAGCCTTCGAATCAACTCGAAATTAGCCATAACATCAACGATAAATGGTATTTGGATGAGGGCTGAAACGAAAAAAGCCTGCAAAGCCGGGTAGTCATATTTATAAATGCGAAGCACACCAATCTTTTCCTGGACACAATAGCGCACAGTTCTGAAGACAGCAATGATCTCGCGAAGAAGAACCGAATTGGCTGCAAATCCGATTTTTTCCAAAAACCGAACTACCTTAGGCGATTTCCAGGTCATTAGATAAAAATCAGCGGCAATCTGAACATCGGTTCGCCTGGAATTTGCCGGATCCAGAATACCGACCCACGTCAAACTAGGATTTTGAAGCGGCAATAAGGGTGCAAAGCCACGGCTCATTACTTTTTCCAGGGTAAATCGTCGCAATATCAGTGCTTTTGGATTGCCCTTGCAAGCTGAATTCCAAATCTTTCTCTGATTTAAAGCCCATGGAATCGCCAAAAGTAATCCCGTGACCAAAGCTGGCAACACAACCAGAAAGATGATGTAATCGGGAATCATTGCCACATTTTTAAGAATTTTTTTCACACTTTTACTCATCGGTATTTACTTATTTATATTCGCGAGAATTGTTATACACCAGCTCCACGTTTCCAGATGAATCTATTTCTACCCTTCCGATTAAGCTGGATGGCACGCCACCAGCGATGGTAAAATCATCAATATCTCTTGTTACGACTGCGCCGGCAGCGATGAGACAATGGTTGCCTATCGTGACACCTTTGGTCACAATAGCATGGGAGCCCAAAAAGCAGCAATCGCCTATTTTGGTAGCGGCATGTTCCGGCTGCATTTTACCGCCCGAAAGGGCCCAATTGACAGTATCGTGGGTCAACACCTGACAGCCGGTTGAGATGGAACAATAGCTTCCTATTTCCAGCCCCCCGCCTCCATCCAGTAAACTGAAAGGACCAATCCAGGTATGCGCACCAATTTTAATATCTCCAATCAGGGTGGCTGAGTTATAGATCGTAATACCCTTGTTTTTTTGCGCCCAAAAAGATCCCCTTTCCGACCAGTCAAAAAGGTCTTCATAAAAAGGATTGATCCGGTTGTACTTCTTTTTGGTGTCATTTCGGCAGCGGTGATGCAACCGCAGTAAGGATTCCCAGAGTTGTTTGAGCTCTGGATCTAAATCATCTGGTAGCTTCATGTCTAAAACACTCCTTTGGTCTTGACCTGCTCGATTGCCATGTGGTCAGGGTTTTGCAGAATGAGTTGGTACGCTTTCGGGTTATGGCATGAATTTGTGTAGCCACCATTCAAAATATAACAAGGACCAGATGAGCAACCGCCGGTTGGTTTTTCCTTCGGTATGTTCAGTTACCAGTTCCTGCACCGCAATCGGGTCGAAGTAATCATACAGAGCTGCACGTTTATTGAAAATTATTTTTTTGACATAATCAATACTATCCCCTTTGAACCACGACGAATCCGGAGCTGAAAATCCCCGCTTAACGCCATTGGTGATGGTATCGGGAATATAACGGTTCATCACTTTTCTCAGCGCGATTTTGCCGTCTCTTGTCTTCTGGAAATATTTTTGGGTTTTATGTCCGGGTTCATTTTCATTTAAGCGAACAACCTCACCCAGATTGCCCAATTTCATCGATACTGGCAATTTTGTGGCGAAATCCACCAGATCATTGTCTAAAAAAGGAACTCGAGTTTCCAATCCGTGCGCCATGCTCAATTTGTCTTCAATGGTCAGAAGACCGTGTAGGAAGGTCCTGGCCTCGAAATACAATGACAGGTTAACATAGTCCTCTGGTTCAGCAATTTTATCCGGCTTTGCAACAAATACATCCCGAAAAATATCCCGCGTCCAGATATGTCGCACCGCCGGCCAGACAGGTTTGAAAACCCGATGAATCGTTGTGTTTGGTATTAACCGCAACCAGTAAAGATAGTATTTATCGATATACTCTTCAAAATCGTCATTGATGACGGCCCGGTAGTACCGCCAGGGATAACCTCCGAAAAGCTCATCTCCACCGGCACCGCCCAAAACCACCTTGACAAACTTGCCGGCCAGCTGAGCCACATAGAAATTGGGATAACTCTGACCGACCCTGGGCTCTTCAATATGCCATGCAACCTGCGGCAGGACGCGTTCCATGTCACCTGCTTTGAGAACCATTTCATAGTGCTCGGTCTTAAACAGATAGGACATATATTCCGCTTTCTGACGCTCATCGAATCCAAGCTCGAGTCCTGATGCCGAATTCAGATCAAAACCGCAGGTAAAGGTTTTGATAAAGGGCAGTTGCATTGCCGCGATGGCTGTTATCGATCCGGAATCCATTCCACCGCTCAGATAAGCTCCCAACTCAACGTCGCTGACCAGCTGACGAGTGACGGCCTGTTGAAAAAGACGGTCAAGTTCCTCTATATATTCTTCTTGAGAAGCAGCATTGTCAGGCTCGCAAAAATGATAATCCCAGTATCGGTTAACTTTTAGGGAAGAATGGCCCTGACCTGTCGAACCCAAGGAGATTCGGGCAAAGCATCCAGCAGATAAAAGCTGTATATTTTTAAATAGGGTTTTGTCGGAAAAAATGTTTTGAAAGGTGAAATACTCCAATAGAGCTTCGAGATCCAATTCGCGTTGAACAGCAGGATGGGTAATGATGGCTTTTTGCTCGGACGCAAATATGAAGTAATTACCGACAAATGCGTAGTAAAGTGGTTTTATACCATATCGGTCTCTGGCTAAAAACAGCTCTTGGTGTGTTTTGTCCCAAATTGCAAAGGCAAACATACCATTAAATTTGTCGACACAATCTGGGCCCCACTGGACGTATGCATTTAAAACGACCTCGGTGTCGCTCCGGGAGCGAAACGGGTGACCTAATGCTTCCAACTCGAGGCGCAGTTCCTGAAAATTATAGACCTCTCCATTATAGCTGATGGCAAATCGACCGTCTGGAGTCGTCATGGGCTGATGACCCAAGGGAGAAAGATCAATGATAGCCAGCCTTCGGTGCCCAAAGCCGATAAAGCTGTCAATGTAAAATCCCTCGCCATCCGGGCCCCGATGGGCGATGGCATCGGTCATTCTACGCAGGTTAACGGGCGAAACGGGTTCGCCATTCAAATTAAATATACCGCAGATACCGCACATAGTGTGAACCAGATAAAAGTTTTTGGAATTAAATCGTTTGGATTGATTGATTTGGTTTGCTGCGATTTACATTACTTTTCGGCAAGCACTTTAAAAGCTCAGATACCACATACTGCTGCTCGGCTTCCGTCATGTCATGGTAAAGCGGTAATGTTAAACAATGATCGAATGCATACCGGCTGCCGGACATGTCGCCGACGATGCGGCAGTTTGAATTTTGGTTAAATGCCTTGTGCATATGTAATGCAAAAGTTCCGATTTGGGTCTCGATCTCCTTTTTTCGCAGGCTATTGATGATTTGATCCCTCTGGGCAGTAAAGATGCAGTAAGACTGCCAGGAATGGCTGCCCTTGGGAGTTAATTTTGGATAAGCTATTCCAGGCGTTTTATCAAAATATTTGAAATAGTTTGCAGCAATCCGATTGCGTCTGGACAACAGCATATCAATTTGCTTCATCTGCTCCAGGCCGATCGCAGCCAGGATGTTGCTCAATTTAAAATTTGTTCCAATGGTTTCAAACTGGCTCCTACTTCTGGAATCATGTGATCGCATGCCAAAGTGTTTATAGGAGGCCATCCATTCGGCCCACTGCTGGTTGTTGGTTGTCACCATGCCACCCTCACCGGTCGTAATAAATTTGCGTGGGTGAAAGCTGAAGACCGAGATATCGGCCAGATTGCCGACACGGCTTCCGTCATAGACGGCTCCGATCGAGCAAGCGGCATCTTCTATCAGATGAAGATCGTATTTTTTTTTAATTTCCCATAACCGAGAATAATCCAACGGATTACCAAAAATGGAAACCGGAATAATCGCCTTGGTGCGGGGCGTAATCGCTTTTTCAACCATATCGTAGTCAATGAGCATACTTGCCGGATCGACGTCGACAATCACGATTTTGGCGCCGACAATCTCTATCACTGAAGCCGTGGCTGGATACGTATAATCCGGCACGATGACTTCATCACCGGGGCCAATTTGTAAGGTCCGCAGGGCCAATTCCAACCCAACCGTGCAGTTGCAGACCGCCAGCGCAAACCTGCAGCCAATGTAGTTCTTAATGGCATCCTCAAATTGTCGGGTAACCGGCCCTTCGGTCAGATAGCCGCTGTCAAGGACGTCATTAACGCGTCTTTTAATGTCGCTCGTAATGAAAGGTCTAATCAGTGGAATTTTCATATCGATTTTCAGACTTTGTCTTGAATGGCATGAT
>JASFSK010000060.1:0-12861 GCA_050114455.1 Desulfobacterales bacterium
GCCCCGGTTCCTGCAACGCCACTTTCAATTCTTTAGCGAGATCTTCGCAACGATCCACGGCCACCGCCGGAACGCCCAACCCCGTGCTGGTCTGCACCCACTCGATGGCAGGATTTGCCAGAGACGTTAATGATTTTGCATGTGGCCCGGGTGAGGTGATATCGGCCCTGGCAAATTCAATGTTCAAGATGTGATAACTGCGGTTCGAACAGATCAGGGTGGTGATGTCCAGGCCTTCGCGGGCCTGCATCCAGAGAGCCTGCAGGGTATACATGGCGCTCCCGTCGGCTTGGAAATTGATGACCGGGCGCTGGGGGCAGGCAATGGCGGCGCCCACAGCACAGGGGATTCCATAACCGATGGCACCCCCGGTCAGCATCAGCAGGGTGTGGGGCGGCAGACTCGGCCCCAGCGGGAAATAAGTTGCTCCGGAAGTGATTGACTCATTGACAATGATGGCGTTTTCAGGCTGCAGTGCCGCCAGGACGAAACATGCATTTTGGGCCGTCAGTTTCCCGTGGGGAAGCACGGGCCGTTCGACCTGCGAAAGGCCGTAATTCTCAGCGGCGGCAAGATCGGGAGCTCCCAACGCATCGGCCAGGTCCTCCAGCGCATGCGGCAGACTGCTATCGGCCGCCTCCAAGTGACAAATATCCTGTCTCTCGTTGAGTAGTTTGCTGTCATACCCTTGCCAGCCGAAAAACGTCACCGGTTCGGCGGCACCCGCCAGGATGACCACCTGATATTTGGTAAGCAATTCCAGAGCCTGCCTGGGAAAATAAGGAATAAACGTCGTGGCCGGAATACCGATGCCCCGTTCCAAACGGGCCGGCGCACGTTCCGACAACAGGTCGCAGCCGGTTTTGGCCTTGATCCTGGCGGCTGCTGTTAAACCCTTGCGGCGTAGTGCCCGTCCCCCCAGTATCAGGGCCGATTTTTTGCCGGTACGCAGCAGGTCGGCAGCCTGTTCGATGAGGTTCGCATCAAAAGCATTTTCAGGGGCTGTGGGCTGATGGACAGTATTGTCGTCACTGTCGGACCACTGAACATCGCTGGGCACAATCAAGGTCGCGACCTTTCCTGTCAGCGCAGCGCTGATGGCTTCAGCAGTATCCCTCGATAGGTTTTGAGGGTCCTCGCAAGTGCCCTGCCAGTCGGAGACGGTCTGGGACAATGCGGCAATGTCCATACTCAAGGGAGCATTGACAGACCGATGCCAGGTTGCATGCTCGCCGATCACGTTTAAAACCGGCGTCCGGGCCCGGCGGGCATTGTGCAGATTGGCAATGCCGTTGCCCAATCCCGGTCCTAGATGAAGCAGGGTCATGGCTGGTTTGTCCGTCATCCGACCATACCCATCGGCAGCTGCGGTGCAGCAGCCCTCAAAGAGACCTAATATCGGTCGCATCCCGTCAACCGTATCAAAAGCGCATACCAGCGGCATTTCGGTGGTACCCGGATTTGTGAAACAGACTTCAAGGCCGGCTTTCACGGCGGTTTTAACCAGCAATTCAGCTCCGGTCATTTCGGGTCCCCTTCTATCAAGTTTCGTTGATCCTAATTTATCTAAACTCCAAACTTTTGCAACTTCATTGATCCCGGATTGCAGAAGTCAGATGTCAGATGTTAGAAGTCGGAAGGCTGTAGAGAGATACAGGGGTCTGAGAGCAGAAGTCTGAATGATTGGAAAACAGTACTCAGGAGTTATTTTTACTTAATCAACATATTTAACCCAATCAACAAATCAACCATATTCACCCGCATCCCGAACTTCACAACCTTTGCCCTACCTTTTCAGCCTCCTAGCTTCCCACCTCCTGTGCTCCTGCATTCTGAATAATAGTCGCCCTATGCCCCTCGCCCTGTGCCCTATGCAATTTGCCCTCTGCGCTAAGCCCCATGTCCTTCGCCCTATACCCTTTTTACAGCAACCCGCTCCTTGCAACTTTCAACACCCCACTTAGAGCTTTCACTTTGGACCCTGTCTTGGCAACTTTGTCCGTGTGAGAACCGCCGCCATGCATTCCACCGCGCGATAGAGTTCGCCGAAAACCGGAAGGCCGAGTTCCTTGGCATTTGTATGCAGTTTATGGGCTTCAGTCCGCTTTCCCATAACCCAGCCGAATATCGGCTTTCCTGCCCGTTCGGCCATTTCAACCAGGCTTGAAATATGAGGGCGAAATTCATCTCCACCGACAAAGGCGTGAAACAAGACGGCGTCCACCATAGGGTCGGCGCAGACAGCCTCAAAAGCTTTGGTGTATGCCCTGTCGCGGCCATGGAGTTCAACCGCCGGCCAGAGATCGACGGGATTGGACACCGGCATCCAGCGGGGAAAGACCTCCTTCAATGCTTCAACGGTGTCTGCTGAGAGATCAGCAATTTCTAGACCATGCGCCTCTATAAAGTCAGAAGAGACAATTCCGGCAGCACCGCTCATCGTCAAAATGACGATTCTGCGGTGTTGCAGTGGTCCGATATCCGCATAATCAGCCAAGGTTCTACACAAATCCATCATCTGCTTGAAATCATGGGCTTCAATCACCCCGACCTGCGCCAGCGCCCCGCTGACCACGGCACCATTGCCGGCAAGACTGGCAGTATGGCTTAATGCCGCCTCGGCGCCTTTTTGACTTTTCCCGCCCCTGAGCACCACAATAGGTTTTTCTGCTTGCCGACAAAGGTCCATAAATCGCCGCCCATCAGATATGGATTCGAGATACAGACCAATAGCGCCGGTGTCGGCATCGTCTATTAAATATTCCAGTACATCACATTCATCGACATCCGCTTTGTTTCCAATGGAGCAGGCCTTGCTAATTCCCATGACGCCATTGCTCATGATGTCAATCAGAAATCCGGCCGTGAGCATACCGCTTTGCACAACAAGCGAAACGTTGCCGGGATCCAGCCCTTTTTCCCAGATTGCGGGCAACACAAAGGAAAAAACCGATCCCTGCAAGGCATCCACCATCCCCATACAATTGGGGCCCCAGATACGGATGCCTGTCTTTTTGTGTATATTTACAATCCTATCTTGAAGTTGTCGCCCCTGCTCGCCGCTCTCGGCAAAACCGCCGGATTCAATCATCGCTCCGCGGATTCCGCGTTGGGCGCACTCTTGCAGAACAGCCGGCACCAGGGCGGCTGGTACAAATATGATTGCCAGATCCACCGGATCGGGGACCTGCAAAACAGTGCCGTAGCAGTGCAGTTCACCTATTTCCGCGTAACTCGGATTGACCGGATAGATGCCGCCTTTGAAACCCTTCAACAAATTATGCAGTATAAAATAACCGCCCTTGGCTGGATTGGCCGAGGCACCGATCACAGCGATTCCACGCGGTTTAAAGAAAAATTCCATAAGGTGATAGGTTCCTGTGTAGGTGTTTTGTATCCTGAAGTGCTTCTATCCACCTAGTCAAATTGAGAAAAATCAGGCGGGCGCCGCTCGAAGAATGCAGATAAGGCCTCTGCACACTCGGGCGAATTCAGCCGTTCAGTAAAATGCTTCATTTCCTCGGCCATCGTATCCGCCGTGATCTTGTAGATGGATCTTTTCAGCAGGGCTTTGGTCAGCCGTACCGAAGCCGGCGGCTGTTGTGCCAGCTTCTGCGCTTGGGTATATGCGGTATCGATAACTTCCGGATCCGGGCAGACCGCATTGATCAATCCGATCTCATGTGCTTTGGCAGCAGAGAAAGGTTCCCCAAGCAGAAGCAGCTCGGAGGCCTGTTGGTGCCCGATCAGTCGGGGCAGCAAAAAACTGGAAGCCGCTTCCGGGCAGAGTCCCAGGTTCACAAACGGCAGCCTGAACTGTGCGCTTTCGCCGGCATAGGTAAGATCGAAGTGCAGCAGCATGGTGGTGCCGATGCCGACGGCCACGCCTGCCACGGCGGCTACCATGGGTTTTTTGGCCCGCCGAATGGCCACCAGAAATGGATTGGCAGGCCGGGCTTCATCGTTCGTACTGTAATTTTTGAAATCCTGCAAATCGTTGCCGGCCGTGAAGCAATCCGCTGTGCCCTGGAGAAAAATAACCCGGGTCTGGCGGTCCGCCTCCGCCTTTTCAATGGCATCGGCCATAGCGGCATACATGGCAATGGTCAGTGCATTCTTCTTATGCGGCCGATTGATTTTTATTCGTAAAATATGTTCGTGTTTTTCGGCAATGATTTCATTATTAGTAATCAGGTCGCTCATTTTTATCCCTTTGCACGGTTAATAGGGAAGAATAAGTTCTATACCTCTCTACCATCAAAAAGGTTCTTAACGAAGAAATATCCGTGTGTGTCTGTGCAGGTCTGTGGCTATTTTGATTGCTTGTATTTTCCGACCTTCGCATTCCGAATTCCATTTTCAGTTGCAGTTCTCCCAAATAACCGAATATCCCTGCCCGCGGCCGACGCACATGGTCGTCAATCCATAGCGCGCCTGGGGGTTTTCCTGAAACAGCCCGCACAAAAATGCCACCAGGCGGGGGCCCGAGGCCGCCAGTGGATGACCGTAGGCGATGGCCCCGCCCCAGCGATTGACCCTGGGATCATCGGCTTTTAAACCGAAACGGTCCAGGAAGTATAATGCCTGGACAGCGAAAGCCTCATTGATTTCGATGATGTCCATGTCATCCATGGTCAGGCCCGCTTTTTCGAGGACTTTTTCAGACGCCGGAACCGGTGCGATTCCCATAACGGTCGGATCCACACCGGCAACCGCTGAAGCCACCCACCGCATTTTCGGCTGAAGATTCAAGGTCTCTGCCTTCCTTCGGTTCATCAGCAACACCACACAGGCGCCGTCGTTTAGGCCCGATGCATTTCCGGCGGTCACCCGCCCATCCGGGTCCCTGAATGGCGTTTTCAGGCCGGCCAGCCCCTCCATCGAGGTACCCGGCCTCGGCTGTTGATCGCTGTCGGTCAACAATTGGGTGCCGTCTGCCAGGGTGACTTCAATGGGAACAATCATATTTTTCATCTTGCCGTCCACAATTGCCTGGTGGGTTTTGTCCTGGCAGGCCTTGGCATAGGCATCCGCCATTTCTTTGGTCAATTCCGGATGGCGATCGTGGATATTTTCGGCCGTCATACCCATATTAAATGCCGACGGACCCCCCAAAAGTTCTTCGGCCCGGGGGTGGGGATCTCTCATGAATCCCATCGGCAGGTGTCCCATATGCTCGACGCCGCCGGCAATCAGACAGTCGGCCATGCCGCTGGCGATGTGGCTGACGGCGAATCCAACAGCCGTAAGGCCGCTGGCGCACATGCGATCAATCGAACAGCCGGGGATTTCCCAGCCCCATTCAGCCAATATCGGGATCATTCGGCCGATGGTGCCACCCTGCTCCTTGACCTGGTTCGTTACCCCCCAGATGCTGTCTTCAATCATTTCCGGTTTGACGGCCGGGTTGCGCTCGGTCAGAGCTTTTAGCAGGGGCACACACAGATCCTCGGCCCGGGTATTCCAGAAGATGCCTTTTTCCCCCGCTCGCCCAAAAGGGGTTCTCACGGCATCGACAACGACGACCTCATTGAGTTCTCTTGTCACTTCTGCACCTCCTCAAAATTATAGAGTACGCTCCATCTGAAGACCTGTGGGCATTATCAATTCCCTGTAAATGGGTGAAGATCATTGCTAGGTGTTTTTTAAACAAAAATGTCCGTGCGCGTCTGTGTGTCTCTGTGGCAATTTTGACCACCCGCCAATTTGGCATTCCGCACTCTACTAATTCCCCATTTCCGCATTCCCACTTCCAAATTCTAATCATTCCAACTTCCAACCCGTGCAATCCGCTCTCCGCATTCTTCTTATTTTCTTTCAAAAACGGCGGCAATCCCCAGCCCACCGCCACCGCAAATCGTCTCAAGCCCGAACTTTGCGCCGCGTCTTTTCATCTCGTACAGCAATGTCACCAGCACCCGTGTTCCGGTGGCGGCAATCGGATGCCCTAAAGAAATACCGGATCCATTGACATTAACCTTGCCAAAGACCTGCGAATCAACACCCATCTGCTTGAGATCGGCCAGGACCTGGGCGGCAAAGGCCTCCTGAACTTCGATCAGGTCCATCTGGCCAATGGATAGTCCTGCAGATGCCAATGCTTTGTTCACGGCGACCGGAACGGTTCTGTAGGTGCGCCTCGGATCATCGCCGACAACGGCACAGGACTTCAAATCTGCCAGGATCTCAATACCCAATTCCGCTGCTTTTTGCCGCGAGGTTATGACGACGGCCGCAGCACCGTCATTCTCCGTCGAAGAATTGCCAGCTGTACAAACACCGCCAAGTACGGGTTTGAGGCGCCCAAGCTTTTCAAGGGTGCTGTCGGACCGTGGATTTTCATCACCATCGATTACGACCGGAGGGCCCTTGCGTTGGGGGATCTCGACTGTGATCATTTCTTCACTGAATTTACCCGCCACCTGGGCAGCGCAGGCTTTTTGATGGCTGGCCAGCGACCACCGATCACAGGCTTCACGGGATATTTCTTCCTCTTTGGCCGCGGTTTCAGCCCAGGTCATCATGGCCGGCAAAACACCATAGCGTTCCTCGGGCTGTGACATTACCCTAGCCCGTTGGATTCGATCAAAAAAGCGCAGACCCCAGATAGACAGATCACCATGTCCCCGAGGCATCCCAGGACGCCCGCCAACGCCCCACTTGATATTTCCGGGAAGATAAAACTCGGCATTGCTCATGCTTTCCACACCGCCGGCCGCGACGATCTCCGCCTGGTCGGACTGTATTAAGGCAGCAGCCAGGCGGACCACATCCAGACCGGTGCAGCAGCGCCTGTCGATCGTCAGTCCAGGTATGGATTCGGGCCAATCGGCCTGCAGCAGCGCCATTCGGGCAATGTTGACATATTCACCGTTCTGATACGACTGTCCCATGATGACTTCATCCACCTGGTCGGGTTGAATACCGGCTCGTCGGATGACTTCCTTCAGTACAATACTTGCGAGATCATATGCTTCGACCTCCTTGAGCGCACCCATATATCGGCCCACCGGTGTTCTGACTGCACTGATAATGACAGGTTCTTTCATATCGAACCTCCGTGTTAATTGTTGGTTGTTTGCGTTTAGGCCGTTTTCAACTATATGTAATCAGGAATTGTTGGGTTTCGTTGCACTCAACCCAACCTATATGTTGCCAGTGCTATTTCCAAATACGAAACCCAACAACGGCCGATTTCGAAACCGTGACCCAGAAGTTTCTTTCTCGATCAGACTGACCGACTTTCAGGCCGATAAAAATGGTCCTATAAAACCAGCCAAGAACAAAATAGGGTCGGCCACCGTGCCGGAGGGATGTATTTACCCCTTTTTTATATAAAGATGAAGCGAAGCGATTCCTTCCTTTGAAATTCGATATTCGTTATTCGATATTCTGCGGTTCGCTTTTCCCTTGTTTTGCGTCTTGCTGTTCTCCGACTCAAAGTCTCATGACCAATCCGTCTCCGCAAAGTCCATTCGATGCCGTTAAGTTACTTCCGCAACAGATCTCTCGATATCAACATCCTCTGGATTTCACTGGTGCCTTCGAATATTCGGTACAGCCGGACATCACGCAAAAATATCTCGATCCGGGATTTTCTCAGACATCCTCGGCTTTCGAATATATCCATGGCCCTGTCGGCAATGCGGCTGGCCATCTCGGTACAGAAAAGCTTTACCATGGAGGCTTCACGGGTAATCGCTTTACCGGCGTCTCTCAGCCGGGCCGCCTGATACAGCATTTGCCGGCCAGCATAAATTTCGGTCGCCATATCCGCCAGGGTAAACTGAACGGCCTGCAAGTCGTCTTTGGATTTACCTGCTTGAATTTTTTTTTGAACTTGCTCAACCGATAATTCGAGCAGCTTTTGAGATGCCCCCACGGCGCAGGCGCCCATGGTCAATCTGCCCTTGTCCAGCACCCGCATTGCAGTTTTGAACCCTTGTCCTACCCTGGATAGGCCGCCAATAACATTTTCTTTAGGGACTAGACAATCGCGAAACACCAGTTCATTGGTATGCGAGCCTTTCAAGCCCATCTTTTGGTCCGGTATTCCGACAGACAAACCGGGAAAATCCTTTTCAACGATGAATGCGGTCACCCCTCCCCTGGCACCCTTATCTTCATCGGTCACCGCCAGGGTGGTGACGACATCGGCACAATCTCCGTTGGTTATGAAGAGCTTGGCACCGTTGAGGACCCATTGATCCCCTTGCAGATAGGCGCTCGCTTTAATGTTGGATGCGTCGGAGCCGGCATCCGGCTCGGTAAGGGCAAAGGCTGCCGTCCAATGGCCACAAGCGACCCGCGTCAAATAGGTCCGCTTCTGTTCGTCCGTCCCGTCGAACAGGATTCCCATGGACCCGATGCTGTTGCTGGTGCCGATGCGGGAACGAAAGCAGGCGTTGGTTTTCGTCAGCTCTTCGTAAACCAGTATCTCGCCCAATGTCGAAAGCCCCAATCCCCCGTAGTCTTTAGGGATTGAAAGGCCAAATAAGCCGAGGTCCCGCATTCGATCAACAATTTTCGGCGGTATCTGGCCCTCTTCTTCCACCTGCAAAGAGATAGGCTCCAATTCCTCTTCGACAAATTGTTTCACTCTATCTCGAATTTCCTGTTCTTCGCCCGGGATTTGATCTTCCACTGCTGCATGGACTCCTTACTCGGTTGGCTTGTTAGCCGGTTGGCCGGTTGAGATTGTTTCGATCGTTGATAGCTCAAAGTTGGAGGTTCAAAGCAAATAATATGTTCTCATAATTTAGGAATCTTTCTGATAATTGACCTCAGATCAGCGCAGACAGCCGCAGACTGTGAGAGTATTATTGATTAGATCGTCTGTGTGTTTCTGTGTGCGTCTGTGGCTATTTTGAATGGTTAGTTATTCCGCAATCACAATTCCTAACTCCGTCCTCTACTGCCAAAAGCCCACAATCTGCACCCCAATTTAAAATTCACAATTCAAAATCTAAAACCTTCTTTTCAAATTTCCACATTCCCACTTCCACATTCAATATCCTCCGTCGCCCTTATCCCTATGCACAATGCACCATGCCCCTTGCGTTTTCTTCCAAATTCCGCATTCCGACTTCCGTCCGCCGTCCTCTGACCTCTATGCCCTGTCTTCCGTCCTCTGTCTTCTGTCCTCTATTCTCTGACCTCTGCCTATCAAAACGCCGCTTCCGGCATCTCAACCACCTCTCGGCCTTCCCGTAGAGCGTTGTCCATGGTTGCCAGGGTGTGCGGCAGGGTCACATCGGTAAAATATGTCGCCTGCATAATTTTGCCTGTATAAAAGTCGGTCTTGCGGTCTTTCTCTATGGCACGGGCGGCAATCACCGCCATATCTAACAGTCGCCAGATCATGGTGACTTCGCCAAAGGCTGTCAGGGCCGGGTAGGTATTGGAAGCCCATTGCAGGGGATCGGATGTCATCTGATCTCTCATTTTTTCCGAGACCTTTGTCAACCGTTCAAACGACCGGGCGAGAGCAGCCACCCGTCTTCCCAATTGCGGGTGATCCTGATTTTCCAGACAAAAGGTTTCAATTTCATTTTTATATGCTTTGAAGGGTGCCCCGTCGTTGATTCGCATTTTGCGCCCCATCAGGTCCATGGACTGAATTCCATTGGTTCCCTCATACAATGACATAATCTTGGCATCCCTCAGATACTGTTCGAGTGGATACTCTTTGCAGTATCCGTATCCGCCCAGACACTGGATCGCCGTTTCACACACCCTGAATCCCATGTCCGAGCAATAGGCTTTGATGATCGGGGTCATGAAGTCAAGTAGATCAGCGTAGTACTGCTTCTGATCTCCTTCGGGCAGCTCAAGGGCTTGATCCTGCCAGAAGGCCCCGGTATATATCATCGAACGCATGCCATCCACCATCGCTTTCATCCACAACAGCATGCGCCGGATATCCGGGTGGTCGATAATCGGCACGTCCCCTGACTTCCGTCCGGCGATGTCCCGACCCTGGGTTCTGGCTTTTACATATTCGAGCGCATTTTGATAAGCGGTGCTGGCCAATGTCATACCGCTGACGCCTGTGTTAATTCTGGCAGCATTCATCATCTGGAACATATGCGCCAGACCCTTGTTGGGTTCTCCGCACAGGTAGCCGACGCAGTCATCGCTGCTCCCAAAATTCAGTACACAGGTGGGGGACGCATGCAAACCAAGCTTATCCTCAACGCCGTCGCAAAGAACATCATTCGACCCATCAATGTCTCCGGCCGCATTTATCCTCATTTTTGGTACGACGAAAAGCGATATGCCTTTGACGCCCGCCGGGGCGCCGTCGATGCGAGCTATCACCAGGTGGATGATGTTCTCAGCCAGATCATGATCGCCCCAGGATATGAAAATTTTGGTACCCTTGATTTTGTAGTGCTCACCCTCTGGGTAGGCGATGGTTTGCAGCCCCGCCAGATTGGAGCCGGCATCCGGCTCCGTCAGGCACATGGTGCCGGCCCAGGTGCCTTCGAACATTTTAGGAACAAATCGATCCTTCAATTCCCGCGACCCAAAGCTTTCAATCAGATGAGCCGCCCCGTGGGTCAAGCTCGGCGCCATGTTAAAAGACTGGCAGGCACCATACATCATGTCATTGATGACAATCCGCATCATATGGGGAAATCCCTGCCCGCCGTATTCCGGATCCCGGGCAGCGGCAATCCAACCGTCCTGGCCGTACTGTTTAAATGCTTCTCTAAATTCCGGGGGACACGAGACACTTCCATTTTCATATGTCACGCCGTGTTTCTCACCGATTTCCTGCAGGGGCTCCATAACGCCTCTGGCGAAATGGATGGCCTCGGTGACCAGCATATTGAACGTCTTTTCAGTAAGCCCCTTGTAGCGCTTCAGCGCTCCTAATGAGCCGTATTGAAGTTGTTCTTTTAAAATGAAAAAAATATCTTTCTGATTGACTTTAAAATGTCCCATGTTTTCTCCAAAATCAGATTATATTTTTACTGAATCAAACCCATCAACGAATCAACCATATTTAACCCCCATCTTCCCAGCCTTTGAACTTCCGGCCTTCAGTAAAGCCGCTGCCGTTTGGCCTTGCGGACGCTCAGCCAAATGTAACCGGTAACCACTACTATAATCGCCGATCCAAGGATGTTCCAGCTAAAACCGGATGAAATCGTCAATGGGATACTGGCAAAAAGAATTATTCGTTCGTAGAACCGAAGTTCCCTGAAAGCGTAACCGCAGGCGCTGGCTGCCAAAGCCCAGATTCCCAGCAAGGACATGGCCAGGGCATAGACGGCCAACAGGGGATCGGCAGCAACCAGCAGTATATCTGGCCGGTATATGAGATAGAATGGCACCACGAACTTGGCAATCCCCACCCGAAATCCGACCAGCGCGGTTTTCAGCGGATCGGTATCGGCAATTCCGGCGGCGGCATAAGCGGCCAAAGCGACAGGCGGTGTGATCGTGGAGATGACGGCATAATAGAAAACGAACATGTGGGCCGCCAATTCCGGCACACCCATGCGAACCAACACCGGTGCGACCACAATCGCCACCAGCAAATAGGCTGCCGTGGTGGTAATCCCCATTCCCAGAATAATCGATACGCCCATGGCGAGCAGCAGCAATACGGGCAGGCTGCCCTGTGCCAGGTCAACGAGCAGGTAAGATATTTTAAGCCCCAGCCCCGTCAGGGTCAGTACCCCGACGACGATGCCCGAACAGGCACAGGCTGCCGCAATGGGCAGTACTGCCTTGGCACCTTTCTCGAGAGCCATAAAAATGGTTTTGACACCCATGCGGGTATCTTTTTGAACAGCGCTGATGAGAATCACCGCAATGATCGAGTAGAAACCTGCTTTCATGGCGGTAAATCCCATTAACAGCATCGCTATCAGCACCAGGATGGGTATCACCAAATGCCCTTTTTTCTTTACCACCGGCAGCAGCTTGGGCAAATTTTCTTTGGGCAGTCCTTTAATGCCGTGTCGTTCGGCTTCAAAATGCACGATGATGTAGACCGATAAAAACGAAAGCACGGCAGGGACAAAGGCGGCAATGCAGATCGTCAAATAGGGTTTTCCGACCACACTGGCGATGATGAAAGCCGTCGCTCCCATCAGCGGGGGCATGATCTGGCCGCCTGTCGAAGCCGTCGCCTCAATGCCCGCTGCCAGCAGGGGTGGAAATCCCATTTTCTTCATCAAAGGTATGGTGACCGAGCCGGTGGTCACAACGTTGCCGACCGAACTGCCTGAAACGGAGCCCATGGCAGCGCTTGATACGACGGATATTTTGGCAGCCCCACCGGTCCTGTCGCCCGCGACAGCGGTGGATGCTTCCATAAAAAATTCTCCGACACCCGAATTCACCAAAAAGGCCGCGAAAATGACAAATACGGCGATGAAGGATGCCGACACCCCCAGGGGTATGGTGAAAAGTCCCTCGGTACTTAAGTAAGTATAAGCAATAAAGCGGGACAGATCCATTCCGGAGTGTGAAAGATAGGGGATGTCAATATAAGATCCCAAAAACCCGTAGGCAATGAAGACAATCGTGATAATGGGCAGGGCCCATCCCATGATCCTGCGCGTCATGTCGATGACCAGAATGATCAGCAGGGTGCCCAGTACGATGTCTATCTGGGTGGCAGCGCCAGCGCGTTCATATAGAACATAGTAGACGATAAAGGCAATATTCCCGCAAGCGACAAGCCCCCCGACGGAGGACAATGCGTTGAGAATCGAGGCCCAGATTCCGCTGCCGCCTTTTTTCCGAACCGGATACAGATAGAACGTCAGTATCAGCGCAAATGCCAGATGTATGGATCTTTGCTGCAATGCCGGGAATCTGCCGAATCCGGCCGTATAAAGA
>JASFSK010000061.1:0-12841 GCA_050114455.1 Desulfobacterales bacterium
GAGATTATCAAAAATAATATTGCCAAAACTAATTAGCTAACTTACTATATGGAGCCAAACTAAATATGCTTTTTTCACAGGGGCAAAATGTCATGTTTTATCTTAAAGATCTTCCAACAGACACATCCATGCAAGAATTTTCCAGGCTATATCCGAACATGAACCCCTCTGCCATTAAATCATGTGCAAACCTTTTACGCACCGGGAGTGAACTGCTGACGACATTCGAAACGATTCTTGGTCGCCACAATTTATCACAGGGAAGATTTCTAACGCTTATCGTCATGAACCGCAATCCGGATGTTGCCGACAGCCCGTCTTGCCTTGCCGATAAAATCGGAGTTAGACGGTCGACCATGACCGGACTTTTGGATAGACTTGAAAGAGATGGTTTGATTAAACGTTTGGCTGGTCATCCGGACCGCAGAAAAATAGGTGTTCAGCTAACCTCCAGCGGTCGCCAAGTCTTGGCTGATTTGTTGCCGGACTACTATCGCAACATTGCAAAAATTATGGCCAAGCTGACCGAAAAAGAGCGGCTGGATTTGACGTCTCTTTTGGGGAAAGTCAATCAGGGGCTGGCAACTATTAAAGAAGTTTAAATGCTTTATTTTAAATTAGCCAGCTAACTATTTTCTGAATTAAAAGAAGGTCTTCAAGCGCGATAGTAAATTGGTTAATGTAAACTAATTAAAATAATATCAGTTTATTTTCGTTTACCACCGGTTTCCAGGGTATAAACGGGGTTTTTAAAGCTGCAGGGCATTAATGCGGCACATTTGCCACATACGTGGGTACTTTCAGGAAGGTCGGAAAAATAATCCAGGGTCCCGCGATTTTCATTCAAACGATCCCAACAGATTTTTCGCTCAATACCGATTTCGCTGAGTGCTGTTACCGGGCAGGCCTCAACGCACTTGCCGCATTTGTGGCCGGCTTTGAGCAAACAAGCCTCATCGGTCGTAATCAAGGCATGTTCCCCTAAATCAGCCTCCGTCACCAGACTGCCCAACCGTCCGGTGCACCCGACAGGCGTAATCAGCATATGATGGACACCGAACCGGCCTAAATTCACCAGATGCGCCAGATGTTTGTGGGACCAGCGCGCCATCAATTTGACCTCATCAAAGTTGTGGGTGGCCGGCGTCAGGCCGGACTCAAATCCCTTTTCCGTCAACCATTCCCCTATGGCCTCGTTCAGTCGTCCGATAAGATCGTTGGTCTGGACATAGGCCAGACCCCAATTTCGGCAGGGACGGTCGCCTTTGCGATTTTCTTTGACCAGCTCTTTTCTAAACGGAATATAAAATACTATGATGGATTTCGCCGTGGGCAGAAGTTCATGGGGGTGAAGGTGGTTTTCCGCAGCCATCCGGGGTAGCTGATCGAATCTTGAATCGATCGGAGCGGTGGCCAGCAGCGGTGCCTGCCACCATCCTCCGGCTTTTAGCTGTTTGGATTCCTGTTCGATGAATGCTTCAACGAATTTGCGCAATGCATCAGCCGTGATCGGACGACTCATCGATGAGTTCCTCCTTTAGCCCATTCAATTGTATCGTTATAATCTCATTTCATGCTCTAATTAAAGGAAACTTTTTATTCCATCAACATGTAAATCATTGTCCGTTGTCATTTTCGCTCGTTTAAAAAGATAGTTTTCCATTTCCTGCAGGTCTGTAAAAATCCATTTCGTTAACAATCCATTCATTATTTCAAACATCTTTGCTAAAATACCTGCGATACATGAAGAGAATTGAAGATAAAATGAAATATCGATCAAAAAATGTGGTAAAAACGAGGAATTATTGATTTACCAACAACCAACAGATCGTTTCGTAATCTTGTTCTGATGAATTCGACCTATTGAAAAAAAGGAGGATATAATTGATGAGCACTGCTTCGTTTAGCGATGGGATTACCAAATCCCTTTTATTGCACAAAGAAAAGCCCGCGATCACATATTTGCGGGACGGAAAGACAGAGACAACGATGTCCTATTTGGAATTAAATCAGGACATAAACCGAATGGCCAATATTCTCCTGTCCCAGGGAATCGGAACAGGAGATCGAGTCATTCTTTTCATTCCTAAATCCATGATATTCGTCGTTGCCCATCTGGCGCTCCAAAAAATAGGCGCAATTGCCGTGCCTTTGAATACCGGCTTTAAGAAATCCGAACTGCAATACCTGCTGTCCGATGCAGAAGCAAAATTAATTATATTGGAGCCCGCAAAGGAAACATTCATCCAAGACATCGATCCCAGCCTCAGCAGGTTGACCGTCGATATCCAAAGACCTTATCAAGATCTGGCTTTATTGCAATCTGTATCAGACGATTTTTCTCAGGTGGAGACCCGGCCTGAGGCCCCCGCACTTATCATTTACACCTCCGGAACGACCGGCAAACCCAAAGGCGCGATTCTCACCCAAAAGAATTTAATCCACGATGCCCGAAATATCATTGACATCTGGGAAATCAATGCCTCGGATGTCCTGTGTCACGCTCTTCCCCTTTTTCACGTGCATGGGCTGTGTTTCGCCCTGCATACATCATTGATGGCTGGGACGCATGTTCTTTTGCTGGATGAGTTTTCAACGTCAAACGTCATCGAGGTGTGTTCTGGAAAAGAAGGTTCTGAGGCCTGCACGGTGTTTATGGCGGTACCGGCCATGTATGCCAAACTGATTGAATATATCGGTGATAAAGCGTTTGACTTTGGCCAAATGCGCTTGTGGACTTCCGGATCGGCTCCGCTGCTTACAAAAGATTTCGAACGCATCCACCGGACATTCGGCCAGGAACCGGTGGAAAGAGAGGGCATGTCAGAAACTGGCATGAACTTTTCAAACCCGTTACGGGGCAAACGAAAACCGGGATCCATCGGTTTGCCGCTGCCCGACCTGGAAGTGCGGATTGTGGACCCCGCTGCCGGCATTGATGTGACAGCAGGCCGAACCGGCGAGATCTGGTTGAAAGGGCCCGGCATATCGCCGGGCTACTGGCGCAAGCCCGCTGAAACCGCCGAGGCGTTCGAAAACGGGTGGTTTAAAACCGGCGATTTGGGCCACATTGATGAGGAGGGTTACTATTACCTGACGGACCGAATTAAGCACATTATTATTTCCGGTGGGGAAAACGTATCGCCCAAAGAGATAGAAGCCGCCATCAACAAGGTTCAAGACGTGACGGAATCTTCAGTGGTCGGCGTGCACGATGAAAAATGGGGTGAAAAAATTGTTGCGGCAGTCGTCAAGAAACCCGATTCCGATGTCAATGCCGACCGTATTCAGGTCATGTGCAAAAAACACCTTCACGACTGGAAATGCCCCAAAGAGGTGGTCTTTGTTGATGAGCTGCCCCGAAATACGATGGGGAAAATCCTAAAAGAGGAGGTGAAAAATTTTTTTGAGCCTCAGGATTGAAGCCATGATCAATCCAAAATAGGGTTGAAAAACCAGCCGGATTTTATGATCTGTGCCTGCGGATGGTTATCCCTGATCTTTGGTGGTCATGCCTGTTTTATTGTCACCAATGATTCCCAGGGCCAGCAAAATACCGACCGTGACCGTGATCATGCCGATCCAGGCTGGCAGACCCGGCATCTCTTGCAGGATCGGGATGGCCGCAAGGGCGGCCACGACAGGCACAGCGGAAAGAAATACAGAGGTTGTGTTGGTTCCCAGATGACGGACGGCGATGTTGAGGCAGGATATGCCCAGCACGCTGGGGACCAATCCCTGATAAGCTGCCTGGAGAAAAATCTCAGCCCTGGGCGCTACCAAAAAGTTGCTGTCAAGCCACAACAGCCAGACCGGAATATAGACGGCAGCGCTGACAACAGTCACAGAGAAGAGCACCTGCCCGGGATTTATAATCCAGACCCTGTTGGCGACCATAAACACGGCAAAAAGAGCGATGGCTGTCAGAAATAAAAAATCGCCGATCCATGTCATAGCGCCCCTTGAGGATATGATTCCCTCATATCCTACCAGCGTAACACCGATCAGGATGACACCCAGACCGATTAACTGGGAAGGCCGGCTTTGCTGGCCGACCCAGATCCAGCCGAAAAGAGTCGTGAATAACGGCAGACATCCGTTTAGAAATACGCCCCCATGGGCTGCCGGAGCGAAAGTGAAGCCGAAATAGGAGATCAGGGCATATGGTATTCCAGCTGTCAGGGTTAGGACCAAAACCCGCCATAAAGTCAACCCCCGCCAGGCTCTGCGCCAGATGATGTAAGGCAGGGTTACTGCCGCTCCGACGGCAAATCTGAACCCGGCGATATCGTAAACGGTCAGGGTGTTGGTTACCCCCAGCCGACTGACAACAATCCAGCCCGACCAGAATAAAACAACACTGATGGCAGCGATCGCTCCAAGAAACAAATGGCTTGGATTCTTGTCTTTCAAATTAGGTGTTAGTACTCCAGTGGATACAATTCCGATCTAAGATTCTAATTTACCCTGCCAGGAATTTTTCTAACAGTGCCATGGCCTCAGGGAAATTTTTGCGTCCAAACCCAATCCGGAAGTGATTGCTCTGATCATCATAGAGGGTACCCGGCAAAAGCAGCACGCCGGTTTTTTCCACCAGGTTTTTGCAAAAATCATCGACCATTCCACCCATCAATCTCGGATATCCAATTGAACCGGCTTGCGGCCGTTGCCATGTGAACCGATCCGGGTGCCGCGCGAAAAACTGATCGAGCATATCCAAATTGCTAATAATAATTTGCAAGTTTCGTTGCGCCAACACTTCTCGGTGACGCAAGGCCAATTCCGCTAAAAACTCACTTGGTGCACTGTTACAGATAGTTGTGTAGTCCTTTAACGCCGCCATATTCTTGTAAATTTCTGCATTGCGAGTGGCTATCCAGCCAATGCGCAATCCGGCCAAGCCGTAGGTTTTTGACATCACGCCCAGGGATACGGCGTGCTCTCCAAAATCACAGGCCGCCGTCAGGCGGTCCTTCCTGCGATATTCCGATTCCCGATAAACTTCATCGGAGAACAGGAGAATGCCATTCTCCTGGGCAATTTGGCTGATCTCCTGAAATTCTTCGGGCGGCATCAGGTAGCCCGTGGGATTATGGGGGGTATTGATAATAATGGCCCGGGTGCCGGACCGGATGCTGTCTTTTAACTCATCCAAATCAAGAGCCCAGCCTTTTTCTCCACTTGCTTTCCACAGCGACACCCGGCAGCCGATGCCGCGGGCGATTTCGGCAAGAGATTGGTAGCACGGCCAATGAACGATGACATGGTCATTTGCTTTCAGGGCCGCATGCATGAAGAGAAAAATGGCTTCCTCGGCACCGGAGTGTACCAGCACCTGCTCCGGCTGGATGTCATCGTACATTCTGCCGATTTCCTCGCGAAGTGCGGGACTGCCCATGGATTCCGTATAGCCGAGCCAGTGTTGATGAAGCCGGTCGGCGGCGTCCGGTTCAAGTTTGAGTAAATCTCGAATGGGAAACGATTCGCAGTCGGAGGCGCACAAAACATACTTCACGTTGAATTCATATTGGGCGAAATAGCGTTCAAGTTTGAAGGGGGGCAATTGCATAGACTAATACTCTCCGCGCATTTACTCCATGGTTGCAATGTCGGGGTTTGTTATCGGTTTGAATTATTCGGAATCTCCGCCTCGATAAAATCTGATTTTAACGTTTTCCAGCGTCGCCAGACCTTCTGAAATCGCATCGTCGATTAAGGGCAGAAACCGTGCTATATTTTCATGGGTGTCAACTATCTCGATCACAATCGGAAGATCAGAGGAGAGCCTGAGAATCTTGGCCGTGTGGATGCGGCTGTGAGCACCAAAACCTTCTAAACCACGCAAAACTGTGGCACCCGCCAATCCCGTCTCCCGTGCCTTCCGAACAATCCATTCATACAAAGGCTGCTTTCCATACTTGACTCTTTCTCCGATCAGAATTCGAAGCAGTTGACCCTCTTCTGGCAGCATCATATTTCACCTCAAAAATATCGGGTTGCGTTATAGCCAAGCCAAACAGCCGACAAACCCACGATGACTTGGATGAGCACATTGGCAAGGGCCGGCATAAACCCACCGGTTCGCATGGAAGCGATGGTTTCATAACCAAAAGTCGAAAAAGTCGTAAACCCTCCCAGTAATCCAATAAGAAGAAACACCCTCATTTCCGGGCTTAGCAGTTGGCGCAGCTCTGCCAGACCGCTGAGCAATCCTATCAGGAGGCACCCAAAAATGTTAACAACAGCGGTTCCTATGGGAAAATAGCTGTTGGGAAATATTTGATAAACCGCTCCGGTAACCAGATACCGGCCGACTGAGCCTATCAGTCCGCCGACGCCGACATACACTATATTTAACACCTCAGTGCGCATGATTTCCCTGACCTATTCAGAATCGATCTGTTCAGGATCTGATTGCGATGGCGACACCAGTAGCCACCATGACGCCACCCGCTGCACGGTTCAGACGCCTGACGGATTTCTGATTGGTAAACCATCTGCGGGCTCGGCTGGCCAAAAATCCATAGGTTCCAAGAACGCCACTCAAAACAATGGTAATGATGATAACGACGACCACCAGATCCGTAAAGGCCAGGGCAGACAGATCGAGAAACGTCGGCAGGAAGCCGCAGTAAAAAAGAATTACCTTTGGATTTGACAGTGTGATGACTAAACCGGTGGCGAAATTGCCCCACCGTGAGGTCGTATTCAAGTCCTGATCTGCGGTGACAGATTCCGGTTTTTTGAGCCAAATTTTAACTCCCAGCCAAATTAAATAGGCACCGCCACATATTTTTACAATGAAAAATAGATTACCAAGAGCCTTGGCCACCATGGAAAGACCGAAAGCTGCGAAAAGTAAAAAAATCACGTCTCCCAGAACGATGCCCCATATCACGGCTATGGTCGGGCGAAATCCGGATGCGAGTGCCCGCGCGATCGTGGCAAAAACCCCGGGTCCCGGACTTGCCGCCAGAACGAGCATGGCCACTGAAAAACCGATAGCGGAATAGACAGTCAATTTTTCTCCTTTAATTTCCGTTTACCGCAAAATCCAGCAATTATAGACTTGCGAATTTAAATACCATATTGGGCAATGGATGAATATCAAATTTGGCATAAATGCCCCAAACAGGCCCCCTTGTCAATTAAAATACGAATTGGCCCAAAATAGAACCAGTTTCACTTTTTGCAGGGCAATGTTGTACGAGAACAGGAATACTGACGGAAAAATTAGGATGCCTGCCGACAGCGAAAGTTACTGTCGGCAGGTTTTTGGTGGAGGGATGGGCATAGATAGTCTATGTTTGTTTAACTGGTTCGAGTCGGCCGACAGGTTCGCCTTCACTCCGATCCGAATCCGGTCCACCGGTCGACGAACCGATACCACCATAGGAAAGAATTTCGAAATCCGGATAGGCGTTGCCGCCGTGCTCAATAAAATCGAGGCCTGCCAGTTCTTCTTCTGCAGATACTCTCAGGCCGACAGTTTTATCGATTAATTTGAACATTAGAAATGCGGTCGGAAATACCCACAAAAAGCAGGCACCAATGCCGAGTAGCTGAACACCGATGATTTTTGCCGAGGTTCCTCCGATGTTAAATATACCGGCGGCCAAGGTGCCCCAGGCACCGCAAACACCGTGCACAGATATGGCGCCTACCGGATCATCCACTTTGATTTTGTCAAAGAACATCACCGAGAGCACCACAATCACGCCGGCCGCTGCGCCGATGATAACGGCAGTAAATGGTGTGACCGATGCACAGGGGCTCGTAATGGCCACCAGACCTGCCAGGGCGCCATTTAAACTCATACTGATTTCCGGTTTCCCAAATTTTATCCAGGAGGTTAGCATGGCCAGAACAGCTCCGGCAGCGGCTGCCAGATTGGTGTTGACAAAAATCATGGCAATATCTTTGTTGGCCGCCGTCGTGGACCCCGGATTGAAGCCGAACCAGCCTAGCCAGAGAATGAAGACGCCCAGGGCTGCCAATGGCATATTGTGGCCCAGGATCGGCTTAATTTTGCCCCCTTTGGTATATTTGCCCAACCGCGGGCCCAGTACGATAGCACCGGCCAGAGCGGCCCATCCCCCGACCGAATGGACTACGGTGGATCCGGCAAAATCAATGAAACCCAGACCTTCAAGCCAGCCTTGACCCCTGAAAAGGCTGCCCCAAGCCCAGCTGCCGAAAACCGGATATATAATCGCGCTCAGACCGGCACTGTAAATCAGGTACCCGGAAAATTTTGTTCTTTCTGCCATGGCTCCCGAAACAATCGTGGCGGCAGTGGCACAAAATACCACCTGGAACATCCAAAATGCCAATACCCAGGGATCACCGCCGACTTTAAAATCGGATAGAAAAAAACCGGAAGTGCCGAACCATCCGGTGGATGATGCTCCGAACATAATCCCGAAGCCGATGGCCCAAAACGCCAGCGATCCCATGGAAAAATCCATCAGGTTTTTCATCATGATATTGACGGCGTTCTTGGCTCGGGTAAAACCGGTTTCTACCATGGCAAAGCCGGCTTGCATAAAAAACACCAGGGCAGCGGCCACCAGGGTCCAGACGTAATCGGCATGGGACTGCACGAGGTCGATCAGGTGTCGATTCGATTCTAAGGTCGGCGCTTCGTCTCCGGCCCAGGATCGCGAAATACAAATTGTTGTAAGCAAAATTAAAAGTCCTAATTTCTTCATGATGATATTTATGCCTCCTTTTCGTTGTAAATTTTGTTTAAATTGCATTTAAACCTGTTTCACCGGTACGTATCCGGACGGCTTCTTCCAGGGTTGAGATGAAGATTTTTCCGTCGCCGATTTTTCCAGTTTTCGCCGTATTTTTAATCAGGTCAATGACCTGGTCGGCCAGGTCGTCATCAACCACCACACCAATTTGAATTTTGGGGATAAAGTCCACTTGATACTCGGCACCACGATAAATTTCCTTGTGACCGCGTTGCCGACCGAAACCTTTGACTTCACTCATTGTCATGCCATTGACCCCAATACCGTTCAAGGCTTCCTTAACCTCATCGAGTTTAAAGGGCTTGATAATTGCTTCGATTTTTTTCATCTGAACGTCTCCTTTTGGAATGCGGTCGGTGATCCTACCGGAAGTGGATTGGATTACTTATTTCGCATCCCTTGACCGTCATGATTTAATAATTTCCCGGGATTTCGAATTAGCAGTGTAATGAGCAACGTCCGTGCCATCTTGATATATTGGTGATGTGGCAGTCAAACTAGCTGATATTTAATATGAAAATTATAGTCTGCAAGATCTGGGAGGGCTGATAAAAATTACATATTTGTAATATTATATAAAAATATATACAATTTTGTAGATTTTATTTATGATATTGCATAATCGTAATTTTTTTATGGGGCGGCCAATTTGAGGTTTGAGGTAGATAAACCCAGGATAGAAGGACTTAGCTGTTCCTATACGAAGTGGATATTTGGGACATATGAATGCTTTGGCCTTGGGTAAGGTGCCAGGAAAGAAATAGGAGCTTGCGCTGCAGAAACTGAGAAGTACATTATATCCACAGTTTATTTAGGCAGTGTCGTTATTTATTGAGAGGCCGACGAGATGTCTTCTTAGGCCTGTGATTATTCGAGTGGCTAGTATGTTCAGACCAACTCCCCGACCACTCAACTATTTTATTTTATCGGCTGCTTGGAGAAGTCCTTTGGCGACAACGGTGGGATGGGTAAATAGTGTTTCATGACCGCCTTCGACCTCGATGAGGTCGAATTCACCGAGTCCCTGTGCCATGCCCAGATATCCACCGGGCGGCAAGGAAACATCATCTCTGCAAAAGACAACGGATTTCGGCACGTTCAGTTTATCAAAATCACCCGTGTCGACCCGGGCGGTGAATAGAGCAAACGGTTGAGGCACCAGTCTTTTTATCAGAGCATCCTGCTGCGCCTCAGACTCACCGGCCATGAGCATCCCACGCACAAAGTCTTCGATGACCGGGACGCAGTTATCCGGTGAGGCTTTTGCGGCGGTGGTCATTCCCTCTGCTGCTTCCGGGGGGACAAGATCAAATTGGCACTTGCCGTCTGGAAGAATAAAGGCGTTGAGGAAAATCAGCTGCGCCAATTTGTCCGGAACTTTTGGAGCAGCGGCCTGAATCATGTAACCGGCACTTGAATGACCGACGAGCGTCACCGGTGCCGGTTGCTTTTCCAATACCCTGTTAATCTTATCGATATAATCATCGAATTGGATATTGGTGCGGTCATCATCCGGGTTGTGACCCGGCATGGTCGGAGCTTCGGCCGTGTGTCCGGCCTTCACAATCTCATTGATGACACCATCCCAGCACCACCCACCATGCCATGCACCATGAAGCAATACAAAATGCTTTTTCATTATAATTCTCCTTTTTACCCATCGAATCTTCTAGTTTAATTTCCTAGGAAAACTCATTGATTATCGTTACGCCGATATTGTTAAAATTATCCATGTCGATGAGGTCTTCTATAGACTCATCCAAACTTATGGTTTTTTTAATCAATTTTTCCGGTTGAAGCTTTCCGATTTGAATCATTTCCAATAGCTCCCAATATTTATAGGCCTGCATGCCATGGCTTCCAAGAATTTCAAGTTCGTTGGCAATGACGGTGTCCATCGGTACTGCCGGGTGGTGGTGGTCGGCCAGCATCAGCCCAACTTGTACATGCTTGCCACGCTTTCTCAAATTAGCGATTGAGTTAAAACAAGTCTGAGGACTGCCAAGAGCGTCAATGGAAACATGGGCACCGCCCCGAGTTATTTCGCGCACGCTTTCGACCACGTCATGCACCTGTGCGGCATTGACAGATGCCACCGCTCCGATGGCGGTGGCAAATGCAAGTTTTTCGTCTGTGATATCGACAGCGACGGCCCTCGCACCCAATGCATTGACTATCATGATTGCGGACAGTCCGACACCGCCGCAGCCATGTACGGCAACCCATTGCCCGGCTGAGACTTTACCCTGCTCAACGATTGCCCGAAATGAGGTCGCAAAACGACAACCCAAACTTGCCGCTGTGACATAATCGAGGTTCTCCGGCAAATGTACCAAATTGACATCTGCGTAGTCTATGGCCACATACTCGGCAAAAGAGCCCCAGTGAGTAAATCCTGGCTGGAACTGCCGATCGCAGACCTGTTGATTTCCGGATGCACATTGAGGGCAGGCGCCACATCCACAAGCAAAGGGCAGCGTTACCCGATCACCGGTATTCCACCTCACTACATCCTTTCCAACTGTTTCGACGACACCGGCAAGCTCATGTCCGGGAACATGAGGCAGGGTAATATCGGGGTCATGTCCCATCCATCCATGCCAGTCGCTGCGACACAGGCCATTCGCTTTAACCCGTATGACGACACCATTTTTCTTGGGGATGGGGTCCGTAACATTTTGAATTGTTAAGGGTTTGGCAAATTCTTCGTAAACGGCTGCTCTCATAATGCATATCCTCGGTTGAGTGAAGATTCCTTATTTTAGGTCAGCTTCAACGGTCATTATAGTATTTTACCGATCGGTCATGCTTCGGCCTGGTTGTGCCAACAAGGATCATTTCTATTGCTTGGAAATCTTCAGGGTGACGTCTTGGGGTAATGCCAGGCCGGCGGCTACCTGGATTGCCTTGCAGACGGCTGCGGGCACGACACAGGCCTCGCAGCACCCCTTTTGAACCAGAACGGACTTCGATATTTCCAGAATAATGCTTTCCTTTTCCGGACTCAGTTCCTGATACGCATCGATGGGGGTTTTTTCATTAAAAAGTGAGGCCAGTTCTTTTACGGTATCACACGAACTCACCACCTTTAACTCTACATTCATACTGTCTTCAGATTCAGCCTTAATTACGGTCTTGAATCCGCAAATTCCTGCATCGACACTTACCTTCGCTTCCATTAACAATTCTCCTTAACCCTGATAATAAAAGGGGGTCAATATAAAACAGAAAGCCCGATTCGCATTCCCGTTTTCTTCATTCTTCTATTAAATTCCAACCTGGTCATAGTGCATCCTGGTTCCGGTTGTCAATTTTTTTGAGTAAAGTTGATACGTGTTTCAGAGTGAGGCGATTTGGCCCGTAACGGTTATTTGGTACTAGACAGAACGACTTTAATCCTTGCGAACTCATACACTGCGTGTTCTTCAATTGACCTGAATTTGAATTCTCCATAAGTCAAATGGCAAATCGGCAAATATTTATGACGCTATGTATAGTTCGACTAAAGTGGACAGTTGAACCGTTTGGCGGTGAGCTATTGAATCTGAGAAATAGGTTGAGATCGGGGCCACAATAACATAACCTCTCTCATTAACTCGTCCTGATTTGCATCGGGCGGGCTTCAATGTTCACGGGTAGATGAAACGATTGCAGGCGGTTGTCATTCCCACCACTGGGTATAAGCGGATATTCGCCAAGGTGGTGAACCTGCGAAAATAGTTGCCGGCAGGTTATGAGATAGATGACAATCGATAGATGTCGACGGTCAACGCACACGGATACCGCCTCCACCAATATTATCCGGTCCCCAGAGAAAAGGTGTATGCGGCATAACCATGATCTGGTTGTCATCTATAAATTTCACAGCAGTTTCCCGAATGGCAGAGTAATAAACACCCACTTTTTTTCCTTGTGGATTCAAAATATCAGCGCCGAATTTATAGTAATTATAATCTTCCCAGACCCAGCGGATCATTTCCTTGAACTCCGGTGCTTCCGGCATGACTTCTCTCCAAACCCTTGAGTTTAATTCGTAATCGGGGTCGATGCCAAAGATAACATAAGGTCGGGTGTCAAAACCG
>JASFSK010000062.1:0-12669 GCA_050114455.1 Desulfobacterales bacterium
CCGTAAGATTTCCCGCCTGTCAAAACGAAGCAATTCCGCCTGAACATAATTTTCGTTCCATAAAAAAGGGGGGCGGGTATCAGGCATGGTAGCCACAACCTGATATCTGATCCCTGCCACACGGGACGTCTTTTTACAGAATTCGCTCCCAGATAACCCAATCATGGGGTAAAATTCCATCACGAGCGGCTAATGTTAAAAGTCATCCGTTAGCCGACTAAAGATTCTTTCCGATAATCTTTCTGAAAGTGTCGCAATGGCGATGCTTTCGTTGCGGTCATTTTCAAGCTTCTGATCTGATACATCATAAGCCTGTCTTCCCGAGATATCTTTTGCGGTCCAGATAATTTCTCCGTTTTGTTTGAGCAATCTCAAATCGAGGGTCATGATCACTTCCCGTTCACTGGCGAGCTCGGTACCTACCCGGGATATCGTCTTGGTGCGGATGGATCGAATCACACCCTTCAGAGTGGCATCTGCATCTTCAGGAGCACTTGCCAGGCTTTTTTCTCTTTGCCGGGTGAATTCAAAGACAAGTTGATTGGTAACAACCCTCTCAATTCCAGCCTTGGATGTACGATTGTCAAAAATCTCAATAAAAATTTTTTCGACATTGCCAGGAAATTTTCCCGAACCGGCAAATCGGTAACCACAGCTCGATGCCAATATTGCACAGAGTAGTATCGGTGCAGCGATTTTGACCCTACTAAACAAGTTCCCTCCTCGAGCTTTGAGCAATGATCAAACCGTTATCGGGCTTGGACCTGTCAATGTCAATGACCATCTGAAACTACACAACGATGTTAACCAGCTTATTTTTAACAACAATGACTTTTCGAATCGATTTGTCGCCAATAAACTTTAGCACCCGCTTGTCTGACAACGCTTTTTCTTTGATGGCTTTTTCATCGGTGTCGGTGGCTACTGAGAATCGGCTGCGCAATTTACCGTTTACCTGAACTACAATCAATAACTCGTCTTCCTCCAGCGCTTCCATCTGATATTGTGGCCAAGAAGCCAAAAGAACACTGGACCGATGACCGAGGGCCGCCCAAAGTTCTTCAGCAAAATGAGGTACAATCGGAGACAGCAGAAGCGTCAGTGATTCCAAGGCGAAACGCAATACCGGATACTGATGGTCGTACTTCTTTTGCAGATCAAAAGAGCTCATGGCGTTAAACAATTCCATCATAGCGCTGATGGCCGTGTTAAAATGGAATCGATCTTCGATGTCTTTGGTGACCCGTTGAATGGTCTGATGGGTTTTACGATACAATTCCCGCGGCCCATCTTCTAAATCATTGGGATTTCCATTGAAGGGCTGTATTTCTTTTATATTTTCCAATACGATTGTCGCCAGACGCCAGACCCGGTTTAAAAATCGAAAGCCGCCTTCAACACCCTGCTCACTCCATTCCAGATCCCGTTCGGGCGGAGCAGCGAAAAGGCAAAAAAAACGGGTGGTGTCGGCACCGTATTTATCAAGCAATACATTGGGATCAATGACATTCTTTTTGGACTTGGACATCTTTTCGACCCTGCCTACCGTTACCGGCTTAGAGCACGTTTTGCAAAGACGACCCGCTTTAGCGTTTTCGACTTCATCGGGTAAAAGAAATCCATGATCAGGGCACGACATCGTCTCCTTACACACCATCCCTTGGGTGAGCAAATTGGTGAAGGGTTCCTTAAATTTTACCAATCCCTGATCATTCAACACGCGGGTATAATATCTTGAGTATAGTAGGTGTAAGATGGCATGCTCTACCCCGCCGATATATTGATCCACCGGCATCCAGTAATCTACGGCGGCGGTGTTAAAAATATGCGTATCGCACCGTGGGCTGCAGTATCTTTCAAAATACCAGGAAGACTCCACAAAAGTGTCCATGGTGTCCGTTTCTCGCCTGGCATCTTCTCGGCCGCATTGCGGGCAAGAGACCCTAACAAATTCGTCCAATTCGGGCAGCGGGGATTTGCCGCCCTCGAGCATGTCAACCTGCTCTGGCAGCACCACAGGCAGGTCTTCTTCTGGTACCGGAACAATGCCACATTCGTCGCAGTGGATCATCGGAATGGGCGCGCCCCAGTATCGCTGCCGGGATATTCCCCAATCCCTTAATCTAAAACTGATGGATCGTTTACCAAGATTATTTTGCTCCAGATAATCGGCAATTTTATCCAGTGCCGTTTGGGTGTCCATCTTATCAAATTGACCAGAATTTATCATGACACCCTTGCCAACAAAGGCTTCCGTCATGGTTTCCCCATCGAGGTCCGAATTTTCAGGTTTGACAACCACAATGATGTCCAGACCATATTTCTTGGCAAAATCGAAATCCCGCTGATCATGAGCGGGAACAGACATGACGGCACCGGTACCATATTCCATCAAGGCAAAGTTGGCGGTATATACAGGTATTCGTTTGCCGGTCATGGGATTGAGACAATAGGCACCCGTAAAAACACCCTCCTTATCATAGTTTTCAATGCTGCGGGCGGAACGGTCCTGCAGTGCGATGCGCTCAACAAACCGTCTGACGTCATCTTCCTGGGGGGTGTCTTTTGAAAGTTTGAATACCAGCGGATGCTCCGGGGCCAAGCACATAAATGTCGCGCCAAATACGGTGTCTTGCCGGGTGGTAAACACCGTTATCACTTCTTCTCGGTTTTCGACGGCAAAATCAATTTGTGCCCCAATGCTTTTACCGATCCAGTTTTTCTGCATGGTAATGACTTTTTCCGGCCATCCCGGCAATTTATCGCAATACAGCAGCAGATCCTGAGCAAAATCAGTAATTTTGAAAAACCATTGCCACAGTTGTTTTTGACGAACCTGCTGGCCGCAACGCCAGCATAATCCGGCTTCAACCTGTTCGTTGGCTAAAACGGTTTGGCAATCCTCGCACCAGTTTACGAAAGATTCTTTGCGATAAGCCATGCCTTTTTCGAACATCTTTAAAAACAGCCATTGCTCCCAGCGATAATATTCAGGTTGACAAGTGGCAAGCTCTCTTTGCCAATCATAACTAAATCCCAGACGCTGGAGTTGGCTGCGCATGGCATCAATGTTGGCATAAGTCCATTTGGCAGGATGGGTGTTGTTGGCAATAGCCGCATTTTCAGCTGGCATGCCGAACGCGTCCCATCCCATAGGGTGGAGTATATTAAACCCCCGCATCCGTTTGTAACGGGCAACCACATCACCGATGGTGTAATTGCGGACATGCCCCATATGGATGTTGCCGGATGGGTAAGGAAACATTTCAAGAAGATAATATTTCGGCAGTTTAGAATTTTCCGCCACCTTAAATAAATTCCATTCATCCCATTGTTTTTGCCATTTGGACTCAATTGCCCCAGGATCGTATCGTTCATCCATTATGTTTCTATTCCTCTGATCATAAGTTTATCACAATCATGACCGTCTTAAAAAGCCAACTAAATATAGACAGTTTTTTTATACTTGAACAACCCGGCACGCGGGCAATCCTCTGATCATTCTATCACCCTAAGACTTTTAAAATTCGAAATTGGTTTCCGTATCATACAAACTACCAGTCATTCCGTCAACTAGTCAGGTTTGGGGCACTTGTGGCGTTTGTTTAAGTGGAGGTTATGGTGGACATAGAGATTTTTATGACGATTTGCATAAGGCTTTCATCTGCTCGCCCGCACGCGGGCACTTGGGATCACCTCAGTTTCAGGCAAGCTTATGGCTGCATCGAATAGAAATCGATTGACTTGTATCTAACAATTCAATATTAAAGCAGATTGGGGAAAAAACAAGAAAGTATTGTCGCACCGTCAACCCTGGATCGGTAAAATTGCACCTCGATCCCTGAATAGTGTCTCAACCACCGGTGCGTAGTTTGACTGTCATTAATGGCGCAGGCGCTGAACCTGCCTTGATATAGATTATTATTATTTTTTACACCAGTGCAAGGATAAAAATTTATGAGCATTAAGATTTTAGTCAATGCGGTGGACCCAGAAGAATGCAGGGTCGCAACCGTCAAAGAAAATAAGCTTGAGCAATTTCATGTTGAAAGCAGTTTGAAGGAGATCACTCATGGCAATATTTATAAGGGTATAATTACTCGGGTCGAGCCCAGCCTTCAGGCAGTCTTTGTCGATTATGGTGCGGAAAGACACGGGTTCCTGCAAAAAAATGAAATCCACAGCGACTACTTCCTGGACACCTCTACCGGAGAGCATGGCATCAACAAGCTTGTGAAACGAGGACAAGAATTAATGGTACAGGTTATCAAAGATCCTTTTATGAAAAAAGGCGCTATGTTAACCACGCAGATATCGCTGCCTGGCCGCTACATGGTTTTAAGACCGGGGAATGAAAGCGTTGGCATTTCACGTAAAATTGATACTGAAGAGGAACGTCAACGTTTGAAGGATATCGTCGGCAAATTGAAGCTGCCCGAAGATTTCGGTGTTATTGTTCGCACAGCCGCTGCAAACACCAGTAAAACTGTGCTGTCGAAAGATTTAAACTATTTATTCCGTTTGTGGAAAAAAATCAAGGGCAGCGTCATGAAAAACAAATCCCCGGCCCTACTCTACAAGGAAAGGCACTTGGTGATACGATCGATAAGAGATTCGTTTACCCCGGAAGTTGCTGAAATCCTAATTGACAACAATTCTCTTTACCATGAAGTAAAGGATTTTATTAACCTGTTCTCACGTGGTCATGGTAAAATTGTCAAGCATTACAAAGGTGCCAAACCAATTTTTACCAAATTTCAGCTTGAAGATCAGATTGCCTCTATATTTGAAAGTCGGGTTGGTTTGAAATCCGGCGGCACCCTGGTGATTGAGCAGACCGAGGCCCTGGTTTCCATTGATGTCAATTCGGGCAAATCTACCCATGAAAAAAACATTGAACAGACGGCATTTCAAACCGATTTAGAGGCTGCCGAAGAAATTGCGCGGCAGCTGCGCTTAAGGGATTTGGGCGGTCTTATAGTGATCGATTTCATTGATATGAGGGACCCAAAACACCGGTCCGAAGTGGAACGTACGCTCAGAAAGCATATCAAGGAAGACAAGGCGCGGGCAAAAGTTGGAAAGATTTCACGATTCGGACTGCTCGAAATGTCACGACAGCGAATTCGTCCATCCATTGAATTTGGCAGCCATTTGCCCTGCAAATACTGTCAAGGCAAAGGTCTGGTCCCGTCTGCGGAAACATTGGGCCTAAGCTTTCTTCGCAAGCTCAGCCTGGAAACCCTCAAAGAAAAGGCCAATCGGGTGAAAGGAACTGTTCCCAGTGCGGTGGCAGATTATCTTTTAAACAAAAAACGCAAGGAAATTCTTGACCTCGAGGTACGTCGCGATGTCAACGTCGAGATCGAAGGCGATCTGTCCATGATGCCGGGAGAAAGCCGAATTGTCTGCAGTGACTAAAAAAATTCAAGAAAGATTTGACGAATTTACACTTTTAAAGTATATCTGCGCCATTTTAAAAATTTCCTTAAATTGATTGTCACTGGACGACAAATAGAATAAAATAGCAACTCAATACCATCGAAGGAGGATTTATTTTGTTTAATATCGCCTATGCCATGGGTACTGGCGGTGCAGGTGGAGAAGGCGCCGCTGGTTTCTCCGGGTTTATCCCGTTAATTCTAATGTTTGTCATTTTCTATTTTTTGCTAATTCGTCCCCAGCAAAAAAAGACCAAAGAACACCGTCAGATGATCGCGAATTTAAAAAAAGGGGATCGTATCGTGACGAGCGGCGGTATCCACGGCCGCATCACCGGGATGGATGATGTCACACTCACAGTGGAAATCGCCGACAAAGTACGTGTAAAAGTCGCCCGGGGTAATGTTTCGGCCCTGGCACAAGCGGCAGCACAAAGCCAACCGGCAAAAAAATAGCAGCCAATATCGACAATTGTCAGCCCCACGCAATTTTGTTAAGCGGCGGATTTACTAAACTGTCCTTGTGGGTGCTTCAAACTCGTTTGAAGCATTTAAATGATTTGCTTGCAGGATCAACTTAGCAAAACGCTCTTGGCAGAATATCTGGGGCTTTCCTATGATCATGGCAAACCGACTGACGCTTATCGAGTGAACCAAAAATTTCCTAAAAGGAACCAGATCATTGAAAAATATTTCTTGGAGACTCATTTTGGTTTTTGCCGTCATCGTCACGGCGATCATCTATATTCTACCGAGCTTTAAACCTACGCTCTGGCCTCACAAACAGATTAACCTCGGTCTGGACCTCCAGGGTGGAATGCATCTTGTATTAGAGGTGGATACGGAAAAAGTCGTCGAAAGCACCACAGAGCGAATTTCTCAGGAAATTCGCGAGCAGCTCAAGAAAAACCGCATACGGCATGTGTCGGTCGAGCCTATCGAAGGCTCCCGGATATCCATCGAGGCTAAAAAAGAGGAAAGCATCGATAAGCTTAAAACACTTCTCGATGATGAATTCAGGGATCTGCGAGAGCTTTCCAAAACAGAGACCGATGGCAAATTTGCTGTGGTCATGGACATACCTGACGAGGATCGCACACAGATAAAAAAACTTGCCGTCGATCAGGCTCTGGAAACGATCCGCAATCGCATCGATCAGTTCGGCGTTGCCGAGCCGGATATCCGACGACAGGGAGAAAAACGAATATTAATTCAACTGCCCGGGATCAGTGAAACCCAGAGGGCCAAGGATCTCATCGGTAAAACTGCCCTGTTGGAATTTAAACTGGTGGATGACACCGGTTCCGTGGAAACCGCCGTCCAGGGATCTGTCCCACCGGGCCGGGAGCTTCTTTATAAAACTGAAGAAGACCCGCAAACCCGGCGTACCACCAAAACGCCATATCTTCTCAAAAAGCGCTCTTTGTTAACCGGCGCATCCCTGACGGATGCTCGGGTTGAGATTGACTCGCAGTTCAACGAGCCCTACGTTTCCATTCGTTTCGACAAAAAAGGGGCCCGGATCTTTGAAAGAATTACCGGCGATAACGTCAATAAACGACTGGCCATTGTGCTGGATAACAATGTGTATTCCGCCCCGGTTATCCAGGAGAAAATAGCCGGCGGCCAGGCTCGCATCACCGGGAGATTCACTGATGCGGAAGCACGCGATTTGGCGATTGTGCTGCGCGCCGGTGCTCTGCCGGCACCAGTTAACATCCTGGAAGAACGAACCGTGGGCCCATCCCTGGGGGCCGATTCCATTCGCAAGGGTCTAATGTCTATGATTATCGGCGGATTGCTGGTGATTGTATTCATGATTATCTACTACAAGCTGGCAGGTGTGATCGCCGATATCGCTCTGTTTCTTAATATATTGCTGATCGCCGCTGGACTCAGCGGATTCGGCTTCACCTTGACCCTGCCGGGAATGGCCGCCATAATCCTGACCATCGGTATGGCCGTGGATGCCAATGTGATTATTTTTGAGCGGGTCAGAGAAGAATTAGCCCTGGGAAGGACGCCGCGAGCGGCCGTCAGCGCAGGTTATGAACGGGCAACCCTGACCATTCTGGATGCCAATGTCACCACTCTGATTGCCGCTGTCGTTCTCTTCCAATTCGGCACCGGGCCCATCAGGGGATTTGCCGTTGCATTGAGTTTGGGAGTCGTTGCCAGCCTTTTTACCGCCCTTATCGTATCGCGGTTAATTTTTGACTATGTTTTGATGAATAAAAATGTCAAAACGCTGAGTATTTAACATAGGTAAAACGATCAAAGGGAAAATCAATGCAGTTTATCAAGTCGGACGTTAATATCAATTTTATCGGCCAAAGAAAGATAGCCTTTTTTGTATCGGTCGCGATGATAGCTATCAGCATTATCTCTTTAATATGGCACGGGGGCCCAAAACAAGGAATTGATTTTGCCGGCGGTACCCTCATCCAGATTAAGTTTAAGACTCCCATAAAAATAGACGATATCAAAGACGGACTCCAATCCATCGGACTCGGCAAGTCGTCGGTTCAATCTTTCGGTGAAAAGGAGTCCAATGAGTATCTGATACGCACCGAAAGTTCGGTGATGGCTGCCGAAGGTTTCTCTTTTGATGTCGAAAAGGCCCTGGCGTCGTCGACGGGCGGAGAAGTAGAAATCAGACGCATGGAAATGGTAGGCGCCCAGGTCGGTAAAGATTTGAGAGAAAAAGCACTGTTTGCCATGTTCTATGCCTTGCTTTTTATCACCATCTATATTTCTGGACGATTTGAGTTAAAATGGATGATCAGCGGTGTGATGGCGGTGGCTTTGATCGGTGCTGTCTATATTTTTACCCTGTTTAGTGTCAGCATCCCCTTTTTGATCGCCGCTGCCCTGATCGTCTCGCTGGTGTTATTCTGGTTTTTGGAACTTAAATATGCCATGGGTGCCATCGTCGCCCTGATACATGATGTTACCATTACGGTTGGAATTTTCTCAATTCTTGACATTGAGTTTTCATTGGCGATCATCGCCGCACTGCTGACGATTATCGGGTACTCATTAAATGACACCATCATTGTCTATGATCGCATTCGTGAGAATATAAGAAAATACCACAAGAATCCACTGGAATTCATCTTAAACCGCAGTATCAATGAAACACTCAGCCGCACCATATTGACCTCAATCACCACCCTGTTTGTCGTTGTCACCCTGTTTGTTTTAGGCGGCGGGATTATCCATGATTTCGCGTTTGCCCTGATAATAGGAGTCGCGGTGGGTACCTATTCGTCGATTTTTGTGGCCAGTCCAATTCTTCTGACCTGGCAGGAACGGCAGGGAACAAAGAAAAGCTGATACAACGACGAATCGTTTCGTAAAACCAGAATTGAAGAGGGGCACACGTCTCAACTCAACCGTCTCTGTCCAGGGGGATTCAGGGTCATTTCACCATCCAATCGGTATGGCTCGAAATGAGTCGATCTTAACAGAAAAGTGCGAACTGTAAATCAGTTACTATGGACAATATTCGACCGTGGTTTTTGCTGAAAAGTGTGCCGGGGGTTGGAAACCTGCTTGGCAAACGCCTGCTAGACAATTTCAAAACTCCCCAGAACATCTTTCAAGCATCTGCCGAATCTCTGCTCCAGGTAGAAGGTGTCTCCAAGCGTCATGTCACTGCTTTAAAAAACCATAAACTGACCTGGAAAGTAAAAGCTGAACTGGATCTTTTGGCCGGCAAAGACTACCGGATCATCACCCTGGCAGACGCGAATTATCCCCGGCTTCTGCGGGAAATCCCGGATCCCCCCTGCTTTCTGTATGTGTCTGGGCAATTGGACCGTTCCAGCGTAAATATCGCCGTCGTGGGCTCTAGAAATGCAACCCGCTATGGTCTGACGGCCACCAAAAGCCTTTGTGCTGATTTGGCTTCTCTCGGAATAACCATTGTCAGTGGTATGGCGCGCGGCATCGATACCGCCGCCCACGAAGGCGCATTGTCAGGCGGCGGGAAAACCATTGCCGTTTTAGGTAGTGGACTGGACCGGATTTACCCGACAGAAAACAAAAAACTATTTCAACGAATTTCGAAAAATGGTGCGGTTGTGTCGGAATTTTCCATGCTGACAAAACCCGAAGGCCATAATTTTCCAATGCGCAATCGAATCATCAGCGGCATGTCATTGGGCACTGTTGTCGTCGAAGCAACCAAAAAAAGCGGATCTTTGATCACCGCTCGCCTGGCTGTCGAGCAAAATCGCGAGGTGTTTGCTGTACCGGGCAGCATCCAATCATTCAAGAGCACCGGCACCCATACGCTCATCAAACAGGGCGCCAAGTTGGTAGAGCATGCCCAGGACATTGTTGAGGAGCTGGCGCCATATTTGCAAATCCATAACGGTACGGAAAACGCACCCCCGGCTGAAGACCAGAGTGTGCCGCCATCTCTCAGTTCTGAAGAGAGCCGGATTTTTAAATTATTGGAACCGTATCCGATCCATATTGATAGTCTGGTCCGAAAATTATCCATAGAACCGGGAAAGCTCTCAAGTATGCTGCTCACATTGGAGCTCAAAGGCCTGGTGCGTCAATTGCCGGGAAAATTTTTTATCTTATCAGAGAAACCATCGCAGCTTTAATGTCGGCCAGGCCTGAACCCTGACAACCCCCACAGCTGAAATGCTGCGGCAAACGATTTTAGATCTGGCATCGACAAATCATTTTCGATGCATATATTCAACCACCTGAAAAACCGGGGCGGCTGACTTTTATTCCTGTCGACGAGCCGGTACCGGGAATTAATGCAGCTCTCAGCTATCAACAGCATTGCCATCAAGGCGCCAAGTGACGGAATCCAGGGATTATCATGTTATCCGATAAAACATAAACCCAAATATTTTAAAAATCATTGAAATCTGGACGAGGAAATGTCGTGAGCAAACCGTTAGTCGTTGTGGAATCCCCCACAAAGGTCAGAACCATAAAAAAATACCTCGGGTCCGACTACAATGTCGCCGCCACTGTCGGTCACATAAAGGATCTTCCCAGCAAAGAAATGGGCATTGACGTCGAAAATGGATTTAAACCAAAATACCAGTACATTCCGGGCAAACAAAAAATTGTCAAAGGACTCAAGCAGGCCGCCGGAGACACCAGCGACATTTATTTGGCGCCGGACCCCGATCGTGAAGGAGAAGCCATCGCCTGGCACACTGCCGATGTATTGAAGAAAAAAGGACGCAACTTTTATCGGGTTCTTTTCCACGAGCTTACCAAAGAAGCCGTTCGCAAGGCCATGCTATCCCCAGAGGTATTGGATCGCAACAAGTATGAAGCCCAGCAGGCCCGCAGAATATTGGATAGACTGGTTGGCTACCAGGTGTCACCGTTGTTGTGGCGCAAGGTCAAAGGCGGTTTGAGTGCCGGTCGGGTACAGTCGGTGGCGGTCAGAATCATTTGTGAAAGAGAACGTGCCATTCAGGCCTTTGTATCGGAGGAATACTGGTCGATCACCGCTCATTTAAGAAGCGACACACCACCGCCATTTGCGGCCAAATTGGCTAAAAAAGACGGTGAAAAAATTAAAATCCCCCACAAAGCGGCCGCGGACCAGATACTAAAAGACCTTGACAGTGAAAAGTTCATTGTAGAAAAGATCCAAAAAAGGACCACCAAAAAAAATCCTCTGCCGCCTTTTATCACTAGCAAGCTGCAACAGGAGGCTATCAGAAAACTTAGATTCAGCGCCCGCAAAACCATGATGGTTGCCCAGCAGCTCTATGAAGGGATCGATCTTGGCCCCGGTGAGCCGGAGGGCTTGATTACCTATATGCGTACCGATTCCACCAGGATTTCAGCCGAGGCGGCTGCAGAAGCACAACAATTAATCCTGGAGCGGTTTGGCAAAAAATTTGCCCTTGAAAAACCGCGATTTTTTAAAAACAAGAAAAAGGCACAGGATGCGCATGAAGCCATTCGGCCGACGTCGGTTTTTAATACTCCTGATAAGATAAAACCTTATCTTTCACCCGATCAACTGGCCCTGTATCGACTCATTTGGCAGCGGTTTATTGCCTCCCAGATGACCCAGGCATTGATCAACCAGATTTCAGTTTCAATAAGAGCAGGGGTTTATTTGTTCACATCCAGCGGCTCTTCGGTAAAATTTTCCGGATTTATGGCACTGTACATGTCCGTGGATGATGAAATCGCCACCGAATCCGAGCAGAAAAAACCAAAACTGCCGGACCTCTCCAAGGGAATGATCCTTAATTTGGACAAACTGGAACCCAAACAGCATTTTACCATGCCGCCACCGAGATTTTCCGAAGCGTCCCTGGTCAAGGAACTCGAAGAAAACGGTATCGGCCGCCCCAGCACGTATGCAACCATATTATCGACCATCCGGGGCAAAGGCTACGTCGACCTGGTCAAAGGATACTTCAAGCCGAGTGAGCTCGGTTTTATCGTCAACGATCTTCTGGTACAAAATTTTCCGGATATCTTTGATGTTCAGTTTACTGCCAAAATGGAAGAAAATTTGGATCGAGTTGAAAGCGAAAAACTTGATTTTCAACAAATCCTAAACCGATTTTATAAACCTTTCAGCAAAGACCTGGACACTGCATCCGAAGAAATGCTCAGCGTCAAAGGCGTCGGCCTACCCACCGATTTGAAATGTCCTCAATGCGGCAAGCCGCTAAGAATCAAAGTTGGAAAAAACGGACATTTTCTGGCCTGCACCGGATATCCGGATTGTACATACTCCAATGATTATGTCCGCGATGATAAAGGCATCATTCAGCCCGAGGCGCAACCCGAAGATGAAGCCACTGACAAGGTTTGTGATAAGTGCGGCAGTCCAATGGTGATCAAAAGAGGCCGTTATGGCGGTTTTCTTGCCTGCAGTGCTTATCCGGAGTGCAAAAACACCCAGTCTTTGAATTCGAACGGCAATGGCAAAACAATCGGCGTGACCTGTCCGCAAAAGGGATGCACCGGAGACATTGTGGAGCGGACTTCCAAGCGTGGAAAAATTTTTTACGGTTGCAGTCGCTTTCCGGATTGCACTTTTGCCACCTGGGACAAACCAGTCGATCGGGAATGTCCGGTATGCGGGGCCAAATTCCTGGTTGAGAAAACGACCAAAAAGCAGGGAACCTATCTGACTTGCCTGGAGCAGGGCTGCGGATTCAAAGAAAAGGCTTGACAATACTTCTGTAACTTGCTACCTACCGGCTTAAAGTTG
>JASFSK010000063.1:0-12604 GCA_050114455.1 Desulfobacterales bacterium
CGCAGAGAAATAAAGCTGCTGTTGCCCAACGGATAATTCGGAAACGGGAAGGTGGAATGCGGAAAGTCAAACGCGGATATATTCGGGTTCCGGCTTCATATTTTGGATTTGAGACTGCAGGCGAGATGAGAAAAAGGCATCAGGACCAAATCTTTTCTCCCAGTCGATGAATCAACCAATCTTCAATATAACCAAAATCAAACAAGCAAGACGACCATGAAAACGAGGTAAAAAAAATGAGAGTAAAACGCGGATTTAAGGCCAGAAGACGTCGCAAAAAAGTGTTGAAGCTGGCCAAAGGTTTTCGCGGCGGTCGAAGCAAATTGTTTCGTACCGCCACAGACGCCGTCGACAAAGCCCTGATGTATTCTTATCGCGATCGCAGAGTGCGCAAGCGGGATTTTCGACAACTCTGGATTACCAGAATCAATGCCGCTGCCAGACTGAATAATTTGTCCTACAGCAAATTCATCCATGGACTGAAGCTTGCTCGGGTTGAGCTGGATCGCAAGGTTTTGGCTGAACTGGCAATTTCTGATCCTTCGGGATTCAAGCATATCGCAAACCTGGCAGAGCAACAACTCTAGAGAATGTCTATTCAGGAATGACAAGCGTCGAACGAAGCGTGCTGGAGTCGTCATTCAGACAAGGTGTACCGTTGGAAAATGATTTAGACCAAATATTCCGGCAGGGACTCAAAGAGCTGGATTCGGTTGAGGATACCGCAGGCATCCAGGATTTAAACGTACGCTATCTTGGCCGCAAGGGTATATTGACCCGGTTTCTGCGAAATATCTCCAAGCTGCCGGTTGAACAAAGGCCGTCGGCCGGGAAAAAGGCAAACAAGATTAAGGTAAGCCTGGAAAACGCTTTCAACCAGGCGGCGCAAAATCTGGCACCCCGGGACGAAGCCGCAGAGGCCGGGATAGATGTATCTCTGCCGGGCAGACCAGTCATCCGTGGATCTTTGCATCCAATTACACAAATCAATCAGCAAATTTGCGACATTTTCTCAAATCTCGGTTTTGATATCGCAGAAGGGCCCGAGGTAGAGTCGGATTATTACAATTTCGAGGCGCTCAATTTTCCCAAGGATCACCCTGCAAGGGATATGCAGGATACCTTTTTTATATCAGACAGTGTTGTTTTAAGGACCCACACATCACCCAATCAAATCAGAACAATGGAAAAGCAGTCACCGCCGGTTCGGATTATCGTACCCGGCAAGGTGTACCGGTGTGATTCCGACCTGACCCATACGCCCATGTTTCACCAGGTTGAAGGGCTACTGGTGGATAAAAATATCTCTTTCGGTGATCTCAAAGGGATATTGACAACCTTCATCCATCAATTGTTTGACGAACGAACGAGCCTCAGATTCCGGCCCAGCTTTTTCCCTTTTACCGAACCCAGCGCTGAAGTTGATATCCTTTGCGTCATTTGTCGCGGCAAGGGATGCAGGGTATGCTCACATACCGGATGGCTGGAAATTTTGGGGTCCGGGATGGTTCATCCGGCGTTGTATGAAAATGTGGGATACGATACCGAGCATTTTACCGGTTTTGCTTTTGGAATGGGGGTCGATAGAATTGCCATGCTCAAATACGGCATTGACGACATCCGCAAATTTTTTGACAACGACATGAGATTTCTAGCGCAGTTCTGATCAATCAACATAAAGCGGAATTCCCTAATGAAAATGTCATTTCGGCATGATCAAACCAGCATCAGCAGAGTGATAAAAGATGAAAGTTAGCCTAAGCTGGCTAAAAGACTATATTCCTGTCAACCTGGACGCAGCCGATCTTGCCGAGGCTCTGACCATGGTGGGCCTGGAAGTGGATTCGGTTGCGGACCGTTACTCGTATCTAAACGGTGTCGTTGTCGGGCGGGTTGTGGAAATGGATCGCCACCCAAATGCTGACAAGCTGGTAGTCTGCCGGGTCGATGCGGGAGACCGCATATCATCTGTGGTGTGCGGCGCACCCAATGTGGAGCCGGGCATGCTCGCCCCCCTGGCAAAACCCGGCACTGTTTTTCCGGATGGGTCTCAATTGAATGAGAGTGTGATCCGGGGAATAAGCTCTGAAGGGATGCTCTGCAGCGATGCGGAACTGGGTCTTGGCATCGACAGCAGTGGCATTATGACCCTCGAGGCCTCACTGAAAGTCGGCGACCGTCTGGCCGATGCTCTCGCTTTGCATGATGTGGTTTTTGAGTTTGACCTAACTCCCAACCGGCCGGATTGCCTCAGCGTCATTGGTATTGCGCGCGAAATTGCAGCCATACAAAAAACGCCGATAAAATATCCCGACTACAGCATCAAGGATCAAAATGATACCATCCATGAGGCCACCTCGGTAAAAATTGAGGCACCGGACCACTGCCCGCGCTATTCTGCCAGACTGGTGGAAAATATAACGGTAAAAGCTTCTCCATTCTGGCTCCAGGATAGACTGTTGTCTGTTGGATTGCGACCGATTAACAATATTGTCGACATCACCAATTTTGTCATGATGGAGACCGGTCAGCCGCTGCATGGTTTTGATTTCGATTTTCTGGCCGAAAATAGAATCGTTGTCCGCACCGCAGCTGAAGGCGAGAAGTTTACCACCTTGGATGAGAAAGAGCGCCGCCTTGGGGCCGAGATGCTCATGATCTGTGATGGAGCCAAACCCGTTGGTGTCGGTGGCGTCATGGGTGGTCTCAATTCGGAAATCGAAGCCACCACCTCCCGGGTGCTCATCGAAGGGGCTTATTTTAATCCGGTAAGTATCCGAAGAACTTCAAAAAAATTAGGTTTGGCTACAGATGCTTCCCATCGATTTGAACGCGGGGTGGATCCGGAGGGCACTGTGAGGGCAGTCAATCGGGCTGCCAAACTCATCGTTGAGCTCGGTGGCGGCAGCCTGGTTGAAGGAATCATCGACGAATACCCCAAACCCCAAGCGGCTAAAAGCGTCGAGTTGAGTGTCAAGCGAACTCATCGGCTGCTGGGCATCGAGCCGGATGCCAAAAGGATTAAAGACCTTTTGGAATCCATCGAATTTGACGTGAAAACAATAGCATCGGAAGACAATGATGAGAGGCTGACAGTTGTGCCGCCAACCTTCAGGGTGGATGTTTCAAGGCCGGAAGATCTGATGGAAGAGGTGGCCAGGCTTTCGGGTTACAATAACATCCCGACCACATTTCCTGCTATACCTGCGGAAGGCCGAATGTCTAACGGCTATTTGGGCCTTCGAAGCCGGATAAAAATGCTGATGAACGGCTTTGGATTCACCGAAGCGATTACCTATAGTTTTGCTTCGGAAGCGTCCGGAGACCATCTGCAGCTTAGAGAAGACGATTCTCGGCGGTCTTTCATCCATATTTTAAATCCATTGACGGAAGATCAGACGGTGATGCGCACATCGCTGCTGCCTGGCTTGATAGAAGCGGCGGCATACAATATCGCACGGCAAGTTAAAAATCTGAAATTATTTGAAATCGGTAAAACCTTCATTAGATCGGACCAGCAGGATCTACCCATAGAACCCGAAATATTAACGGCCCTATGGACCGGATCACAAAGAGAGGCTTCCTGGCACAGCCGGGAGGTACCCTGCGATTTCTACGATATGAAGGGGGGCGTGGAAGGCTTGATGCGGGCACTCAAGATAGATAAAATCCAATTTTCCAAAATGCCGGCAGATGCTTGCGATTACACCCGCCCCGGGTACACGGCTCAAATCTTGGCTGATGGCTTACTGGTAGGGTTGGTCGGCGAACTCCACCCCCAGGTGCGTAAAAATTTCGATTTAAAGCAACCGGCTTTTATATTTGAGCTCGATTTGGATAAAATAGCCGCTCTGATTCCGCCGTCCACGGTCTCCAAATCAATTCCCAGATTTCCCGCAATCTATCGGGATATCACCATCATTGTGGACCGCAGAATTGAAACTCAAACGGTCTTGAATGCCGTCGAAGATATTGGTGAAAAGCTGGTGGAACAATTGCATTTGTTTGATGTATTTGAAGGCGATCCCATTGCTAAAGGGAAAAAAAGTGTTTCGTTTCGTATTACTTACCGCTCTTCCATCAAGACGTTGGAAGACGACGATGTGAATGACCTGCACCGGGCGATTACTGACAAACTTTTACAATCATTCGATGCCACTTTGCCCTAACCCGCTCAGTGCCGGTCCGTGGGTTGACAATGCAAAATCGAAAACCGTATCAAACCAAAATTCCGGACAAGTTTTATTTTAAAATCGGAGAGGTCAGCAAAATCGCCGGTCTGCCGAGCCATGTGCTGCGTTTCTGGGAAACTGAATTTAAGAAGATCAAACCACGCCGAACCGAGACCGGACAGCGGTCTTATACCAAAAAAGATATCGAAATAATTCTCGAAATCAAACACCTGCTCCATGAAAAAAAATTTACGATTGACGGTGCCCGAAAATATATAAACGCTAAAGACGCCTCTGACTCACCGGCCACCCGTCAATTGTTAAAGGATTTGAAAGCGGAATTAACAAGCATCAGAAATATCCTCGATGATAATTAGTTTGCGGAAATTTATTGACATCCATGTAAAAGTGTTTTAATTAAACTAATTTAAACGGTAAACGGGCGGGCATAGCTCAGCTGGTAGAGTACAAGCTTCCCAAGCTTGGTGTCGCGAGTTCAAATCTCGTTGCCCGCTCCAGCATAATTCGCCTATCCTTATTCATGGGCAGCGCTGAGGTCATGGTTGTTTTGTGGGACGAATTTAACTTTTTCCTTATGGTTATTGGTATGAACAGATAAACTATCTCGCTGTGCATCAATAAGGTCTACTTGAAACATGAGGAAACGGGCGATAGCCCGTTTTTGCGTTTTAAAGAGAGAATAGTCTCACGGTGAGAGAAAAGAAACATCATAAAAGAAAAGGCTTCGAGCCGGGTGACCGTCAGCATCCACAGGTCAACGCTAAAGATATTGTCGACAAGGTCATCGCGCTCGCCAAGCCCGTATGTGAATCCGAGGGCATGGAGCTGATTCACGTTGAATTTCAACGAGAGTCAGCGGGTAGAATCTTGCGCTTGTACATAGACAAGCCGCACGGAATCAATTTGGATGATTGTGTGGTTATCAGCCGCCAAATGGGAGATGTACTTGATGTCAATCTGGATGACATCGGGCCGTTCAATCTCGAAGTCACCTCACCGGGACCAGCGCGGCCTCTATCCACTGTAGCGGATTTTAAAAAATTTAAAGGAAACCGGATAAAGATAAAAACGAATCGATCAATCAACGGGCAAAAAAATTTCAAGGGTATCCTTTTGGGTATTTCCGATGGGCGGGTAAATCTGCAGCGGGGTGAGCAAGTCTTTAAAATTCCGAATCAGTATATTCGCAAGGCACATCTTGATGCTTGAGCTTGTCGGAAATTTTAATCTGGTGCGACCCTTATGGAACTAATTATTTGGGATTTTCGTTTCAACCTCAATTGTCAATCTAGACTGAAAGGTTCCAGGTTCTGGGTTCAAGGTTCAACGGTTAAAACTGATGGATTCTGATCAAAATATTGGCCAAAATCTGGAATATCCATGATTCCGAATTGTGTGAAACGGATTTATAGCCAGATTTAGACATGATCCTTTTGATAAGAGCTGTTTTGGGTTTCTATAACCCGGAACGTTGAACCCTGAACCGTTCAACCTATAAAAATTAAAATTTTATGGAGCGATCTGATGTTTGTCTCAGACATAAAACGTGTTGTTGAACAAGTTAGCCGGGATAGAGGTATTGACCGTGAAGTACTTATTAGGGCCTTGGAAGAAGCTCTGCGATCTGCCGCCAGGAAAAAGTTCGGCAACAAGCTGGATATCGAAGTTCAATATAATGATGAAAGCGGTGAGATTGAGGTCTTTCAGTTTATGGAGGTAACCGAGGAGGTCGCCGAGCCTGCTATTCAGATCAGTCTTGAGGAGGGGCGCAAGCTGGATCCTGAATGCGAAGTTGGAGACAGCCTTGGAACCAAAATGGATGCTACCACCTTCGGGCGCATCGCCGCCCAGTCAGCCAAACAGGTTATCATCCAAAAAATGAAGGATGCCGAAAAAGATGCTGTTTACGCCAACTTCATCGACCGCAAGGGAGAAATTTTAAACGGTATCGTCCAACGGATTGATCGGGGTGATATCATTGTAAACCTGGGTCACACCGAAGGGATCGTTCCGTCGCGCGAACAGGTGCCGAGGGAATCTTATCGTCGGGGAGACCGCATCCGCGCCTACATTCTGGACGTATTGCATGAGTCACGCGGACCGCAAATTGTTCTTTCCAGAACTCACCCAAACTTTTTAATCGACCTGTTTCGAACTGAAGTGCCGGAAATCAGCGAGGGTATTGTGACGATTATGGGCGCCTCGCGCGAACCCGGTGTGAGGGCCAAAATTGCCGTGGCATCAAATAATTCCGATATTGATCCAGTCGGGGCTTGCGTGGGCATGAAGGGCAGTCGGGTGCAAAACGTTGTGCAGGAGCTGCGGGGAGAAAAAATCGACATTATTCCCTGGCATTTGGACCCGGCTAAATTCGTTTGTAATGCACTGGCGCCGGCGGAAATCTCCAGGGTTATTATTGATGAAGATAACCGCTCAATGGAAGTCATTGTCCCTGATGAATACTTGTCGATTGCAATTGGGAAAAAGGGACAGAACGTAAGATTGGCGTCCAAGCTTGCCGGCTGGCATCTGGATGTAAAAAATGAAACCCGTTACAGTCAGGCGATGCAGATCGGCTATGACTCGCTGGTCGCTCTACCGGGTGTCGGAATCGGTTTGGCCGATGCACTGTATGAGAGTGGATTTTATTCGGCCGAAGAAATCAGCCGGGCAACAATTGAGGACCTAATTCAAATCAGAGGCATCGGTGAAGAAAAGGCCGAAAAGCTTCTGGAGGCGGCGCGTGTTGCAATCATGCTGTCCGAAGAAGATAACAGTGCTGAGCCTGATTCCGAGCCTACCACAGTCGATGAACCCGGCGAAGAAGAAACCAACGATCAAACGGCGGAAGTTGAATCCGCTGATTCGGAAAATTCGCCGCAATCGGACGAGTCAACGGATGAGTCCGAATCGGACGAAAAATTAGATTGATAGGGTAAAATAAGGAACTTTAGGGGGAAGTAATGGCCAAGACCAGGGTTTATGAACTCGCCAGAGACCTTAACCTGACAAACCAAATTCTGCTGAGCAAGCTGAATGAACTTGATATCTCTGTCAAGAGTCACATGAGCTCTCTGGATGATGAAGCCGTTGCCAAAGTGAAAACCGTGATTTTTGGAAAAAAAGAAGAATCCATTGAGGAGACGCGCGTAAAGCCGACTGTCATAAGAAGGCGCAGAAAAAAAGTGCCGATCGAAGTCGTCCCCGAACCCGCACCGGATATTGTCGAAGCTGCTGCTGAGCCGAAAACGGCTGAAACGGCTGAGGAAGATAAAGAGGACAAGGAAGCCGTCGTGGAGCAAGAGCCGGTTGAAGCAGTTGAAAAGGCTAAAACCGCCGACGCTAAAACCGCGCAAGAGCCAGAGCCTGAAGAGGTAGAAGAAAAAACTTCCGAAGAATTGCCGGCAGTCGCCATTGAATCTGAGCCGGAGACGCAGGCGGTCGAGGAGAAACCGGCAGAGCAGATGGAAGCGCCGGTGGTCCTAAAGGAAAAGAAGCCTAAAAAGGTCGTTAAAAAGGTCAAAAGGGAAACCGCCGCGAAGATCATCCAATTGCCTGTAAAACCGGTTGAATTGCCTGTAAAACCGGTTGAAAAGCCGTCGGCAAAGAAAGTCTCCAAACCCGCGAAGCCAAAAAGCAAAGTTGAAAAGATGCCCCCTCGCAGAACTGCGGCCAAGCCCGTTGATCTACCTTCAGATTTGCCAGGCAAAGAAACCAAAAAGAAAAAAGCGCGGTTAAAGGCTGACAAAGAAGCTGAGGGCAACAAAAAATTCCTGAAAAAGAAAATTTCATTTCGAAAAAAATCTGTTATTGAAGGTGCTGCCCTTTACGACAGCGGCTACAGAACCCGCAAACCTCGGAAAGGTGCCAAGGGCAAGGCTGCGGCGACCGGGCAAAAAACTCAGATCACAACAGCAAAAGCCATCAAGCGCCGCATTAAAATCGATGATGCAATTATCCTATCCGAGCTGGCAAAAAGAATGGGAATCAAGTCCAATGAAATGATAAAAACCCTCATGGGCATGGGCGTTATGGCTACCGTCAATCAGAGTATTGACTATGATACCGCCGTGTTGGTTGCTGCCGAGTTTGACTATGAAGTGGAACGTGCCGCTTTTGAGGAAAAGGAAATATTAAAACAGAAGCCGGATGGTCCCGAAGTGTTGCAGGAGCGTCCGCCGGTCGTTACCATCATGGGCCACGTGGACCATGGTAAAACCTCCCTGCTGGATGTTATCCGCAAATCCCATATCACCGAGACCGAAGCCGGGGGCATTACGCAACACATTGGCGCCTATCTGGTTGCTACCGAAAATGGACAAATAGCCTTTCTTGACACTCCCGGGCATGAAGCGTTTACCGCTATGCGGGCACGGGGCGCCAAGGTCACCGACATCGTTATTTTGGTTGTCGCTGCCGACGACGGGGTCATGCCCCAGACAATTGAAGCCATCAATCACTCCAAAGCTGCAAAAGTTCCGATTATTGTCGCTATCAATAAAATTGATAAAGCCAACGCCGATCCCGAGCGGGTCAAGCGCGAGCTGGCCGAGAATGGATTAACCCCGGAAGATTGGGGGGGCGAAACGATTTTTACGCATGTTTCCGCAAAGCAGGAGCAGGGTATCGATGAATTGCTTGAATTAATTTCGCTCCAATCTGAACTATTGGAGTTGAAAGCCAACCCGGACAAACTCGCGTTCGGTCATGTGGTTGAAGCCAAAATAGATACCGGACGGGGACCGGTCGCCACCGTTCTCGTGCAAGACGGTACCTTGCGAAATGGGGATCCGGTCGTGTGTGGCGTTCATTTTGGAAAAATCCGCGCCATGCTGGACGACAAAGGCGTTCAGGTGGAATCAGCTGGTCCATCCATTCCGGTTGAAATTTTAGGGTTGTCCGGCGTACCCGTTGCCGGTGATGAAATGATTGCTCTGGATGACGAGAGAAGTGCCAGACAAGTCAGTATACACCGTGTACAAAGGCAACGGTCCGTGGAATTGGCCCAAACCAACAGACTCAGTCTGGAAAACCTCTTTGAGCAAATGCAACAGGGTGAGGTCAAGGACTTAAATCTGATTATCAAAGCGGATGTCCATGGCTCGATTGAGGCTCTCACCGAGGCCCTAACAAAACTTTCCAATGAGGAAGTGAAAGTAAATGTTGTGCATTCCGCTACCGGAACCGTCACCGAGTCCGACATTCCTTTAGCGTCTGTATCCAATGCAATCATTTTTGGTTTTAATGTAAGACCGACTCCCAAGGTCCAGGCAATTGCTGCCGAAGAAAATGTGGACATGCGATTTTACAGCGTCATTTATGATGTCATTAAAGATGTCAAAGGCGCTATGGTGGGGCTGATGGAATCCACCTATGAAGAGCAGATTCTCGGTACGGCAGATGTTCGCGATTTGTTTCATATACCTAAAGTGGGCACCATCGCAGGCTGCCATGTCAATGACGGCAAGATTGAACGCGGGCAGAATATACGGGTTGTCAGGGACGGTGTTGTTTTGTATGAAGGAAAAAATTCCTCCCTGAGGCGATTTAAAGATGACGTCAAGGAAGTACAGGCCGGTTATGAATGTGGTATCGGGGTTGAAAATTTCAATGACATTAAAATCGGTGATGTGCTTGAGTGCTATTATCTGAAAGAAATTAGGCCGGCGATAGAGTAAGCGGGATTGCGGATTTTTAATAGAAATCGATCGAAATAACGGGGGGAGGGGTTAATTGTTATCCGTTATTTGTATTCGAAATCGTTTACAACCATGGCATGCAAATTTTGAATGTGGCCAAAACCATTTACCAATAACTGATAACTAATAACCTGTAACTAAAATGGTTGTCGGAACCGGACGTATCACCCTAAGGCTACATGATTGTCGATCTTTGAAAGGCAAGCGCAAAGTTGTCAAATCCATGATCAACAGGATACGCAACAGCTTCAATGCATCTGTGGCAGAAGTGGGCTCAAATGATATCTACCAGAAAGCGGAAATCGGTTTCTCACTCATCGGGAACAACGCAGCGATAATAAACTCTAAAATCGACAAGCTTTTTAACATGGCTGAAGATATGGGTTTGGCGGAAATAGTCGATACTGAAATGGAAATAATTCATTTATGACACCTTATTCCCGCGCAGACAGGGTCAGCGGATTGATTCAGGAAATCCTTTCGAACTTATTGAAAAAAGACATCCATGATCCGCGTTTGAAAATGGTGACGATCACCAATGTAAAAATGTCGCGGGATCTGAGACTAGCCCGTATTTACTTTTCAATTTATGGCGGTGAAAATAAGGCAGAAGCTGCTGCCAATGGCTTTGAAAGCGCTCGCGGGTTTATTAAAAGAAGTCTGGCCCGCAGGCTCGGTCTTCGATATATGCCGGATTTAACTTTTTTCTATGATGAATCTTTTGACTATGGAACTCACATTGAGGAATTGCTGAAGAGTATTACATCGGAAAATGGACAAGATAATCAATCAAATTAAAAAGGCACAACATATTCTACTGGCTTCTCACTGCGATCCGGATGGTGATGCCGTCAGTTCCTTGCTGGCCATAGGATTGGCTTTGGGCACGCTGGATAAAAAAGTTACCATTTATAATGCCAGCCCGATTCCGGCAGTTTATCGTTTTCTGCCTTCAGCAAAGCGGATCGTCAGGCACATCAAAAAAGCATCCACCTATGATACGGCCCTCATACTTGATTGCGGCCATATATCACGCGTGGGTGAAGCGCACACAGAAATCAGTCAGATCCCGTTCATCGTCAACATTGATCATCACGTGACCAATACCGGTTTTGGAGATATTCAACTCATCGATCCGGAGGCCTGTTCCACAGCCGAAATCGTATACTTCCTGATAAAAAAATTAAACGCGCCCATTGACAAGGCCATCGCAACATCCATATACACTGGCATTTTAACTGACACGGGATCTTTTCGATTTTCCAATACGAACCAAGCCGCCTTTGCCATCAGCCAGGAAATGGTGCGATACGGTGTCGATCCATACAATATTGCTCAACACGTGTTTGGAACATACTCTCTGGGACGTATAAAACTTTTAAATCTGGCGCTGGATTCCATTGAAATTTCAGATAATGGCAAATTGTCGATTATGACCCTTACCCATGCCATGTTCGCAGAAACCGGGACCCAGCCCGAAGATGTTGACGGCATGATCAATTATGCCAGGCGGATAGAAGACGTCAAGGTTGCCGCCCTGATTCAGGAACAGAAAAACGGTAAAACAGAATCAAATGGATTACGCAAATTTCATGTCAGCCTGCGGTCTGACGGATCCGTCGATGTGGCGGCCATCGCTGGTGCATTTGGCGGTGGCGGACATTCCAGTGCAGCGGGATTTCAGGTCGAAATGACCATGGCAAAATTAAAGTCTGAAATTATAACCCTGTCTAATGACTTGTGATGGCAATCGGCCAATTATAAACCGTGACGTTCATTGCCGAAAAATGACGATATCCGAATTAAACGGGATTATCGTAATTGATAAACCCGGAAATATCTCATCTGCCGGAGTTGTAAGACGAATAAAAAAAACGTTCAACGCAGCAAAAGTAGGTCACGCCGGAACACTGGATCCCTTTGCCGAGGGTGTGCTGGTTTGCTGCCTGAATCAGGCAACCCGACTTGCTGGATACCTGCTGCATGGCAACAAAAAATATGTCGCCGAACTCAAACTCGGGCAAGAAACGGATACCCAGGATTTTACCGGAAATATTGTTTCAACCGGCGAGCTGGCTGGAATATCGAGCCAGGCCATAAAAGACGTCTTCCTAAAGTTCCAGGGGCCAATTAAGCAACGACCCCCGGTTTATTCGGCGCTAAAGCACAAGGGCACACCGCTTTACAAGCTGGCTCGCCGTGGCAAACCGGTTCAAAAGCCGTCCAGGTGCGTTGAAATTTTCAGTATTGTGCTGCAGGAATTGGCGCTTCCAAGCATTCGTTTTGAGGTGACATGTTCGGCTGGAACCTACATCCGGGCGTTATGTGCCGACATTGGGAAAGCTTTGGGCTGTGGTGGGCATCTTGCCGCATTGAGGCGGCTCGAAAGCAGTGGATTTACCCTGGACCGCGCAATTTCCATAGCCGAACTTGAAAAATTGAGCGACGGTCCAAAGCTGTTACAACATTTAATTCCAATGGTAGACGCCTTGCCGGACATGCCGCAAATCATGGCTGATAAACAGTTGGCTGATAAAATAAGCCATGGCAAAATGATTTCAGCCCGGGAGCTGTTCACATTAAACGACCGTCGTAGATCCCATGGCATCGGTTCCGAAATAAAAATAGTTGACCGGGATGGAGATCTTATTGCAATATTGAAATATGGCGACTCCCGGGACCATTTAGAGTACCGCTGTGTGTTTCCTAAAC
>JASFSK010000064.1:0-12564 GCA_050114455.1 Desulfobacterales bacterium
CCGAAAGCCCGAATGAATTGTTTGAATTCCCCATAGACACAAGGGGTTGGAATACCCTTAAGGGGGTGCTGGCCGAGGTCGGCTTAAAATTGCCGGACTATCCATCACGGGCGCCCAATCGAGCCGACTCCCTGAGGTGTCTTGAGGAAATCGGTTGCCGTATCTTACAGGTCAACAAAATAAGGGAAACTAAAATTTGGCGTTGCAAACCAGTCAATGTGATGGTGGAGTGGGCATGCATAACGTCACCCCAGTCCTGCATATCCATTGGTTTAGAGACCATGGAGATGCAATCCGGCGATGAACAATACTCTGATGATGAACAGAAGAGACACCTTACCCGTGCAGTTCGAAAAATGGGACTGAAAAAAGAACCGATAAAAGTTATGAACTATATAGATGCCGTCCGAATTTGGGCCTCGGGGGGGGTTATTTAGCCGTCCAGTCAATCTTCGCCACTGTAAGTTTTCGCAGCATGGCCTTGCGCTTGTGACCGTGAGATTCCATCCGTTTCAGGACACCATTGAGAAAATTTACGGCCTCTACGATATGCGGCCCCTTGTTGAGCATGGCGCACTCGGCCCGATGGCTCATGGCCGCATCCGTGACCTCCGCTCGGGTCAGGGCACGGTTTTTGGCTAAACCTTCGAGCATCTGGGTTGCCCAGATTACGGGCACATGAGCGGCTTCGCAAAGCCATAGGATCTCCTCCTGAACCTCCGACAATCGTTCGAAGCCCACTTCAACGGCCAAATCACCGCGGGCCACCATCACTCCGACTGGGGGCGATTGCAAGGCCGTAAGCAAAATCCGGGGTAAGTTTTCAAATGCCTGACGATTTTCAATTTTCAGAACAATTCCAATGTGTCCGGCCCTTAAACGATGTAAATGCTCCTCCAAATGGAGCACATCCCCGTGATCCCTCAGAAAAGATAGCGCTACCATGTCGACGAATTTCACAACGCGGGATAGGTCGTTGATGTCTTTTTCGGTCAGCGCGGGCATGTTAAAAACAGTATCCGGAAAGTTGATCCCTTTCTCCGACTGGAGAGCAGTGCCGATGAGACTGGCCTGGGTGATTTCGATTTTGATCTGTTGACCGTCGTTGGCCTTGACGACACCGCCAATTTTACCGTCATCAAACCAGACTTTGTCATTGGGTCTGACCGCTTCGAATGCGGAATCCAGCGTGCAGTGGATACGTGCCGGCTCGACGACTTTTCCATTTTCATCCCGTACAGCGTCTGAACCGGGATCGTCTGAACGGGTTAGAATCAGCGTATCTTGTGGATACAAAACAATCGGCGGCACGATCTCAGGAAGTCGGCCGAACTGCCCTTCAGCGATGCATTCATTCCGGCGGATCAGCTCAAACCTGGCATCTTGAAACACATAAATTGTCTGAGTTGTTTCAGCGCAGAATGAATCGCCGTGTTTAGAAACAAGCCTTATTTTTTTCTTTTCGCCCTGGAGATTTCGGAATTGAATGATATCGCCTTCTTCAGCCAGGTCGATCAGCTTTGGATCCAACCATAGTATCGCGTCTGAACTTGGTGGACCCGGTTGAGAACTATCTTCGGAAGCCAGCCAGACTTTGCCGGGGGTGACCACATTGCCCAAAAAATCCCTTTCCGGCTCGAGCTTGACCAGTCTGCCGGCTGGTTTGATTGGCCCTGTTCGCAGCTTCGGTCCGGCTAGATCCGCTTGGACCATGCATTTACGTCCCAGGGCCTGCTCTGCTTTGCGCAGATTATTTACAATGGCGGTCCAGATTTCCGGATTGCCGTGGGCACAATTGATGCGCATGACATCCATGCCTGCCGCCAGCATATCACGAACCAGTTGTGGATCATCCGCGGCTTTGTGAGGCATGGTTACCATGATACGAACCGAGCGGTTGTATGGTTGGGGGCCAAGCAGGGATCGCGTATGATCCTGCAGCAACAGCGGACCGGTCCTAAAATCTGCGGGCTGATCATGCATGGGTCCCAAATCCTGGCCGGTTAGTTTTTCCAGCACACCCAGTACAGCATTGAGGCTGGCCATCACATTCGCCTCTAAAACGCCCAGCGATGAGAGGCCTAAAGAGGCCAGATCATGCTGTAAATTACGAATGTCCTTCTGCCTGACGCTCAGATAGTGAATAAAATTGCGGGCACTGTTTCGATAAGCGGTTTCGACTTGAGCCAGCTCATCAGATAGTTCCTCTTCAAGCCTGATGGCGTCTTCACGCAATGATATCAAAGGCGGAACCAGGCGTTTAAAAACACTTTTTGTATTCTGCAATGGCATATGTCTCCTCGCATTCCAAGATATTCGATGAGCCTGTATGCCATATTTATGTTAAATCCATATTAGGATTTAAAAAAATCCAATTTCAGCGATGCTTGTGGTGCATGAGATGACTATCGGTTGCCCTTTTTTATGGAAGCTTGTTTGTGCTGTTTGTACAAGTCACGAATAATGCCATCAGCCAGGCCCATCTCAGGAACGTATATTTGGCGTACACCACACCATTTCAAAACTTTGAGGTAAATCTCTAATGCTGGAAGAATAACGTCAGCCCGATCCGGCCTTAAGGCCAACTCAGTAATCCGCTCCTGAATGGAAAATTTTTTTATATATCGACGGGTTTCCCTGATTTTATTATAGGAAAGCGGCTGTCCTCGTTTGCAGTGCGTCAGGCGGAAAGTGGTGTTGATGTTACCGCCACTGCCTATGGCGGTGAAGCCCATACTTCCGGAAGAATATTTCTTCAGCCAGTCTTTCATTTGATCCCAATGGACCTTTGATACCAAACCGGCCAATAAGCGAACCGTTCCGATATTAAATGATTTTGAAGCCATCACCTCGCCGTGCGAGAGCAATGAGATTTCCGTACTCCCGCCACCGACATCCACGTATAAAGTCTCTTTCTCTTTATTAATCAAGTCAATTTGGCTGTTACTAAATAAGATCTGCGCTTCTTGGCTGCCGTCAATAATGTCGACTTTGATATTTGCCTGCTCATTAATCCGGGCGCATATTTCGGGGCCATTTTCCGCCTCCCGCATTGCTGAAGTCGCACAGGCCATATACCCCAAGGGACCATAGGCGTTGATTAGGTGTTTGAAACCAATCATTGACTGGACAAGCTGTGAAATTTTGGCGTCCGAAATGCGGTGTTGAATAAAAGCATCTTCTCCTAAACGAATCGGCATTCTGATAAGCGATATTTTTCTAAAAATCGCCGTGTGGCCCTTTTCAAAAACTTCTGATAATAATAATCTTACCGCATTTGAACCGATATCAATTGCAGCAAATTTAAGGTTTGATTTCATACTGATCCCTTGGGTATGTTCCCGTTATCCTTCATGATGCTAAAGAAAGTGTCTGATAAAGTTGACTGATTCTTAAAATAATTTAAGCGATTTGAAATTATAGTCAGACTAATTTTAAATATCCTCACACCGGTTAGCAAGTGGCGGATATTTTTATGATTAATAAGCTTTTTAAAGAATTGCAACGGAATCAAAACCCGAACCTTATAATTTCAGAAAGCTCAACATTACGGCTGCTTATATAATTCACTGTGGTTTCCTGCGGTACTGCTTTACACTTAGAAATTCAAAAGACAAATTTTATCACAGACCAACAAATTTTGACCAAAACTGTGTCTATTTTTGCAAATGAAATCTTCTCTAGTCTCCAATAAATATTAATTATGATAAATGACAAAAATAAAACAGAACAGCTTAAATTCTATAGGAAATGCTGCGGTCAATACAAGGATCCCATTGAACTATGCAAACATGACCAATGCGTTAGACTTGAGAGGTTCTATCCCATTTTTATACCGAAGAGTCCCGAGATAAATGATATGGATCAATCAAATGGAAAAGCTGGATTTAATATTAAAGTCGACTCTTTTCATATCCGTTTTCATTACAATATATTGGGGCGATGAAATCTGGCGTGAAACAGTTGATACCAAGCTATAATTCTTGATGACTGAAAAACTTTAAGATATCCTTGATCGCAAGTCGGAACGCTAAATTGTAGGTTACTGCTTCTATTTATCACGATGAGCAAAAGATAATATTTTGACATTATTATCAGCATTGTCTCGGTCGTAAGCATGTATATTCTAAGTAAACCGATTGTATCCCGTATTTTGAAATCCAATTTTATCCAATTTGCCGCCGAGTTGTTCTACCCTTCTTCGCCAAAATTTTCAAAGCCCACCGGAGATCCTGTAAAGATTTCCATTAATCGAGAAGCTAAGGTCTCCGAGATAGATGAAAAATTCCTTTCTTTTGCGGTTGATTCCTCACAAGTTGTCGGCGGCCACTGGTGGTCCCCGACTGCGGAAGTCGAGGGCGGGTTGGGCCGCAATAGAACACGACCGTACGATTTTTCGCGCCGGCGGCTGCATCTGCTGACACGGGAACTCTCCCCAGCCTATTTGCGAATCGGAGGAACGGAGGCCGATGCGATTTACTATGATATGACTGGCAGTGGTTCGGAAAGCCCGCCTCCACCCTATGAATTGGTCTTGACGCGTCGGATGTGGGACGATGTCAATTCCTTTGCCCAGTCCACCGGCTGCTCGATTTTTTTTACAGTCAATGCAGGGCCGGCAACCCGGAAAAAGGATCAGAGTTGGACAACAAAAAATGCAGCCCGGCTGCTGGAGTACACCGAACTGAAAAATTACCCGGTTGCTGTCTGGGAATTCGGCAATGAAATCAATGCCTTTTGGTTTCAATTCGGCCGCAGGAATCAGGTTACGGCCCGCCAGTATGCAAAAGATTTCGATCTATTCAAAAAACTTGTCAAAACCTATCAACCCCGTTCGAGAGTTGCCGGTCCGGCTTGCATATTCTGGCCCCTGATGGGTGAGCCGCTGTCATTCTGGTATGCTTTCTATCTGGATTTTTTGAAAGCAGCCGGCAGCCGGGCGAACATCATGACCCGCTCGGACATCATTACCTGGCATTTTTACCCCCAACAATCGCGCCGTTGCGGTTTTGCGATCCGCCCCGCGACACCTAACCAACTTTTGAACCCGGACCAGCTGGACGAAGTGCAAAGATGGGCGAAATATGTTGAGGACGGACGTAATGACTTCGCACCTCAGGCCGAAGTCTGGTTGGGTGAAGTCGGCAACGCCCAATGTGGCGGCGAACCAGGGGTCTCGGACACATACGTCGCCGGGATCTGGTGGCTGGACCTGCTCGGGGCCATGGCCCGTCGCGGTCAGCAGGCTGTCATCCGCCAGACCCTCTGCGGTTCGGATTACGCGCTGATTGACGAGTTGACGCTTGAACCCAACCCCGATTACTGGAACTGTTTGATTTGGAAGCGCCTGATGGGCAGCCGCACGTTGAAAATCAGGATGTCCGCAGACAATGCCTATGTCAGGGCATATGCCCATTACACGAAGAACAAAAGCGGATCCATCACACTGCTGCTGTTAAACGTGCATGAGCATCAATCCGCAAAGGTGCTGTTGGAAAACATCAGGATACCACAGGAAGCAACGATTTACAGATTCAGTGCAAGGAGGCTGACCGGCAAGGAGCTGTTTTTGAACGGAAAACTCATCAAGCTGGATGGTGATAGAATTCCGTCCATGGCGGGCAAGCCAGTCACCTTGATGCCAGGCAAGTCGATTACGATAGCGCCGGCTTCATATATCTTTGTGGTGTTGCCGATCGCATAAGCCTCAAAAGATAGGAAAGATAGAAATTCGTTAGCCAAAATCCGCGATGTATATGTCCCGGACTGCGATGACCTCAATGCTGGAAAAATAGGGACCTCTGTTTTAACTAATAAAATGCTAATTTATGCTGGTTATAATATGCAAAATAATTTTTAGCAAAGGATGGCTTAAATGAGTGAACTTTAAATCGAGAGGATTGGGTAAATGTTCACTGAAGATTTCCTTCTGTTAGCCTTTTACCTTATTGGCTTTAACATTGAATGGTATAGCAACCATTTTGAATTAATTTACAGCCTTTTTCAAAGAGCGAGTTGAGGGCAAGCCTATACTCTAACGCCGTGATCCGGTTCAACCCTCGCCGCTGTCGCCTTAACTTTTCATCGGAATCCCAAACAATTTCTCAATTAAAAGGTACATTAGCGCTTAGTCAACGTTTTAATTTCATTATAATAGGCTCCCCTTCCAATTTGATTAAATAGGTCTATGATTCGATTGTGCTGTCGGTTATACAAGATCCCCGGTTGGATACGACTGGTTTGTGGTCTTGGAGCTTTGGTGGTAGGATTGCCGGTTTTTTTTCTGCCAATCCCTTTAGGTTTGGTAATAATAATTTTTGGACTCACCTTGATATTTAGCGCTATTCCCGGCCGAGATCAACACCTGCTCGTTCTCAAAAGGCGGGTGCCTGCTGTCTTTGACATGATCAGACCTATTCTAAATCGATGCGACCAATGCCCGCCCGAGCGTTGAATCACTCTGTAGAGTTAAAATACATCTGCCTGCGGTCATCCGCCTGTTTACATATTCTTAATCGAAAAATAATACGATTTTAACAGTTATACATTCTAATAGTTATCATAAGCACCTGTATCTTAAAGAGAAGATAGAAGTTCGAACCGCAAGAAATCGATAGGAACATCCCAGATGAAAATTCTCTACGGAATTCAAACCACCGGCAACGGCCATATAAACCGCTCCCGCGAGGTAATAAGAGAGCTGAAGCGTTCAGGCCACGAGGTTCAGGTGGTCTTCAGCGGCCGCGGTCACAATAGATTTATGGACATCGAAGAATTCGAGCCCTTTACCCGTTATCCCGGCCTCACATTCGAGACCCATCGAGGTAAGCTGAGGCCCCTAAAAACGGCAGTTAATTTAAATCTCTGGCAGTACTTCCAGGATATCCTATCATTCGATGCCAGCGGCTATGAACTGGTAATTACCGATTTTGAACCGATAACCGCTCGGATCGCCAAAAGGAATTGTATCCCCTGTATTGGATTGGCCCATCAATATGCTTTTGCCTACGATATCCCTATAGCGAATTCCTCTCCATTGGAATGGCTCGTGATCCGAAATTTTGCACCGGCGGATTTTTTAGTCGGTCTACACTTTTACCATTTCGATCATCCGATTCTGCCACCGATAATTCCGTGTTTTGACAATTCGAAAACGTCGACAATCAGAGATAAAATATTAGTTTATCTGCCCTTTGAACATATCGGGGACATCATCTCGCTCTTACGACCGCTTAAAACTCACCAATTTTTCATTTATCACGACCTGGATAAACCCGATGATGTTGAGAACCTGCACTTGAGACCGTATTCACGGAAACGCTTTTTGAAAGATTTGACAGAGTGTGCTGGCATCGTAAGCAATGCCGGCTTTGTATTGATCGCTGAAGCCCTTAACCTGGGTAAAAAAATTTTGGTCAAACCACTCACCGGTCAAATGGAACAAAACTCCAATGCCCTGGCCATCTCAGCATTGAAATTGGGAACGGTGATGAAAGGTCTGGACCGACGTTCTGTTTTAAAATTTCTTGACGAGCCTGCCAATCTTCCGCTGGAATATCCGAACGTGGCCCGTATGATTGTGCGGTGGATCGAAAGCGGTGATTGGCAAGATGTGGAGGGCCTGGCGAAAGAGGCGTGGAGTTGGACAGATCTGACCTTCACCCAGCGGTGCAATATCCGGAATTTTGGTTAGGTTGAGGTATTTTCTAAATATGATGCGATTGGTCTCCTTTATCTCTGCCATCTGGCGCAACCATAATCAAATCCCTGATCTTCCCCGATTACTGACCTTCCTTGTAACCTTTCGCTGCAATTTGCGCTGCGTCATGTGCGATTCATGGAAAAAAAGCGCCACCAATGATCTGACAACAGATGAGATTCAGTCGATATTCTGCCAGTTTCCCAAAATGGATTTTGTACGCTTGTCCGGTGGAGAACCGTTTCTGCGGGGCGATTTGCTCGACATCGCGCATATGGTGCAGTCAATCCTCAAACCAATCGGTTTACACATTACCACCAACGGTATTCTGACCGACCGAATTATTCACTTCTGTAAGGAACGCCACAAAGATACCCATCTTTATCTGCTGGTGTCATTGGACGGCGTCGGAAATACCCACAACGCCATTCGCGGCCGGAGCGACGCCTGGCAGCATGCAACCCGCACCATTGAAGCCCTGGCACCCCTCCAAAAACAACTGAGGCTCCACCTCGGGATAAACCAAACCATCCTCAATGAAGACGGTTTAAAAGATTACCACCGTTTGAAAGAGTATTTGAAGCCTCTTGGCATCCAAAACAATGTCGTGTTTGGCTATGATGAAAGCGCCACCTACCACACAAACAATCAAATATCGATCAGACAGGACGCCACCGGACAGTACAATTCATTCGGACGTTTCGACGACGAACAATTAGAATCCTTTTTTAAGGCCGTGCAAAAGGATCTGCGGCATTACCCACGGCTGATGCGCCTGGCAAAATACTACTATCTGAAAGGCATCAAAAACCGGCTGTTGCATAACATCGGTTTCCCGAATCCGAAATGCGTTGCACTGAATTCGCACCTGCGGTTGATGCCAGACGGCACGATACCAACCTGCCAGTTCAACAGCACCAGGATCGGAAACCTGCGCCACCAGGATTTAACAAGTATCTGGTTTGGTCATACCATTGCCAAACAACGGCAATGGGTCAATCAATGTCCCGGTTGCTGGGCTGAATGCGAAATTTTGCCAAATGCACTCTATTCCGGTGATATCGAGGGGTTAATTCGTACGCAAAAATCCTGGCGGTCTAATCTACCAGAGACAACAGGAGAGACAGACTATGCGAGCTGATCTTCACGTGCACTCCAAATTTTCACAAAGTCCTTCACAGTGGTTCCTGAGGCAGATGGGGTGTCCCGAAAGCTTCACCGAACCCAACCAAATTTATCGAATTGCAAAACAAAAAGGCATGTCCCTGGTGACAATTACGGATCATAATCGTATTGAAGGTGCACTCGAGATCGCCCATCTTCCGGGTACATTTGTCAGCGAGGAGGTCACGACCTTTTTCCCGGAAGATAAATGCAAGGTCCATGTGCTAGTCTATAATATTTCAGAAAAACAGCATATAGACATCCAAAAGGCCCGTCAAAATCTTTTCGAACTGGTTTGGTATCTTCAGCAGCATAAGATTGTTCATGCGCTGGCGCATGCCCTTTTTTCACCCAATGATCGCCTGACACTCGAAAAATTCGAGAGATTACTGCTGTTGTTTAAAAATTTCGAACTAAACGGCGATAGCAATCCGGAAGCAAACCATTCTTTGAAGAAGATCCTTTCAGCCATTACCCGTCCGGACATTGACCGTTTAGTACAGAAGCATAATTTGGAGACCAAAACGCCTAGACCCTGGCAAAAAAACCTAGTGGGTGGATCGGATGACCATAGTTCCCTGAATATTGCCCGGGCCTATACAGAGGTCAAGGGTGCCGATTCCGTTGCCAGTTTCCTGGACGGCATCGAAAACAATCATGCCAGGGCGGTCCAACAGCCGTCCTCACCCCACAATCTGGCACACAATATCTACAGCGTTGCCTATCAATTTTACTACAGCAAATTTAATTTGCAGCAGCATGTCTATAAAGACACCTTGCTGGAATTTATCAACGCCTATCTTGGACCGCATAGGAGCAAAAATTCAGGTTTTATCCGCAAACGCTATTTCTCGTGGCAGCAAAAACGAGGTCAGAAAAACAATGGCTGGCATCCCAAAAATTCCTATGAATTCCTACGTAAAGAAACCATGAAGTTAATCGATGAGGATCCATCAATTGTTTTATATCGTAAAATTGGGCACGAAGAGCTGAAACCCCGGGAAAATCTATGGTTCAATGTGATCAACAAAGTTGCCAACCGGGTGATATCTCAAATTGGCAATCAACTGATGGGCCAGATATCCAGAGCGAATATACTGGAAGCTTTTAACACCATAGCGTCAGCTGGCGGCATATATACCATGTTGGCGCCTTATTTTGTAGCATTTTCACAGCATGCCAAACAAAGACGGTTCAGCCATTTGCTGCTGCGCCGGTTTAAAAATGAACTGGGGCGAAAAGCCGATCAAGATTATTCCCCCAAAACAGTTATTTTTGCAGATAGCTATAAAAACCTAAAAGATGCCATATTTGCCTCCAAAGACAACGGTCAAGGCCTGTCCAGGCGTTTCAAAAACACCTTCGCTGTTACCTGCGATACCGAGCAGCGGACCTCATTTGTCCTGGAAACAATGAGTTTTGATCCCATAGGGGTCTACGAATTTTCAGATTATCCCGGGATCCAACTGCTTTATCCCCCGGTCATTGACATGCTCAATTATTGTTATGAACAGAAATTCACCAGAATTCATGTGTTGACCCCCGGCCCTTTGGGGCTGGCCGGCCTGCTCATCGCCCGCATTTTAAAGCTGCCAATCGATTGCACCTATCAGGGCTCGCTGCCCGCATATGTTCACTGCATCACAAATGATGAAAGCATTGAACACCTCATTCGCAGATATTCCATCTGGTTTTACAACCAGATGGGAAGCATTTACACAACCTCGGCCAAAGTGGCCAGAAAAATGGTTCAAGAAGGCATTCAAGCGGAGCAGATAAAGGCTATGGATCCGTGGCAAGATGCGGGCAACGGCCCCAACTTTAAAAGCGAAAGCATTTTTAAAGACCGCTTTTATTCTCTAAGAGGCTGGAGTGGAGGTTGTATAACGAAGTCTACGGTTGAGGCCGCCCCATAACCTGTTTTGACATTTCAACATGAAATCAGCGGAACAGTTTAAAAAGGCAGTTTGGAGCAATAGATCAATGTGGAAAGGAAAGGGAAAAAATGAGCAGGAGAAACAGTCGAATCGGTATTTGCGCAAAATGTGTCAACCTTCTACCGTTGACCAACCACCATTGTCTGCCTCGCCGGTTTTTCGGCTGCAATCAGTTCAAATTAATGCTGTGCGATGATTGCCACAAAGAAATAGAGCGTATTCTCCATCCGTCTTACAGATTCACCAAAGAAGAATATCTGAAAATCCACCGACTATGGTTGAAAGACAAAACGCCCTTAATTGTTATTCAAAACGAAAGGAAGGAAATCTTTTAGATAGATTATCTGATCCTGGGTTTAATCCTGGCACTCTGATATCCGGGGTGGCTAAATCTGTATGGAGATCACATGAAGCTCAGACCATTGCTTTACGTCATTTGCTGTATGTTTGTCGGCCTGCTGACTCCTTGCGCCCAGAAAACTGACAGGATCTCTGGAATGCCCGCTGAACGGGATGGGTGCAATTTTGGATGCGATGTACAAAGCGCATCGGCTGCAACCCCATATTATCCCTTCGAGGAAGCCGAACCCAAAATGCTGGAAACGACTCAACGGCGATGGCATAAAGAGTATGAGAATTCTCGCAATTACGGAGAGTCTTGGTTTTTTTTGGTTTACACCAAACAAGGCGGGGTCTTGTTTGCAAATATCTCCATTACCAATCTGGGGCTGCGAACCTTTGACAGTGCCATTGATATCCGCTTTTATGCCCCCGAGGGCAAAGTGTATAGATGCTTCAAGGACTACCGGCGTCAAGACCTATTCGCAACCGCTGAAGGGTTGGATTTGACCATCGGAGGCAGCCATCTGAAAGGAGACGAAAATGCGTATTATCTCAGTATCGATGAAGCCCAGTTCCAAATGGATTTAACTCTTGTGAAAACATTGCCCAGCTTTCAGTTTGGCAATGGTCGTGTCGATTTCTACAAAGATCGATCGGTCGAGTGGAACCTCAATCTGGATGCCCCCCGCGCTGATGCCAGCGGCACCCTGACGGCCGAAGGGAAGATGTTCAGCCTGGTTGGCAACGGTTACCATGATCACACCTGGGCGACCATCATGTTGCCCACTTTTATGGAAAAATGGTACAGTCTGCGCTTCTTCCAGGAGCGCTTTTCGATTGTCATTTTCCAGATTCATCTCACCAGGAAGTTTGGCGGTGGAATGCTTTGCGCCGGGCTTATTGGTGACCGCGCTAATTTGACCCCTATCCGCAGCTTTCTTTACAAACCGTTGAAATGGCGCAGGGAACAGACATCGGGGCTTGACATGCCAACCGAGCTGCAATTGTGCATCAAAACGGCTGACTATTCGATTACCGGTTCCATCAAAGAGACGCAGTTTCTGGATTCCATCGATGTTTTGGCCAGGGTCCCCTGGCCGATCCGAACGATTGTTAAGGCAACTTACACCAGACCGTACCTGGTTCGATATCTGGCCAGATGCGACTTGGATGTGACCAGACAAGATGGAGTGAGACAGCAAGTATCGGCGACTGGTGTGGTTGGATTGAATTCGTATTGATAGAACTCGCGGATCTGCGAAAAATCCATTTAATTACAATTAACGTTTAATTCAATTTTCTTTTTTACAGCGACATATAGTTTCTTAGCTTTTTAGTGGATCGGAGAAAGGATCAGATAAGCTATGACCGACCTGCTCAATAAGTTCTCTAAAGCGGCTAAAGCAGTATCATCCAGTCAAT
>JASFSK010000065.1:0-12518 GCA_050114455.1 Desulfobacterales bacterium
CCCCTCAGGGAAAGTGCGACCGATGTGTTCGAATTGCTCGAACAGAGCCCGACGGTCTTCAGGAACCGGCGTTGGGCTCCTATCTCGTCCTGTTGTTGGGTAGGAGCTTTCCTTGATGATATCGACGAGAGATCGGGTTCTGCCAATATAAGCGCGCCCCAGATTATCAGTTTCCGATCTCAGGTATGCATCCAACTGCTCGATCGCCTGAAGCAATTCGTGGTCGATGATACCCCGTTCCTGCTGTGTATCGATCAGAACTTCCAGCGCCCGAAATCCACCGGTCTGTGCTTCAATCAACCTCACCTGCCGCATGAAATCGTCATCTTCTTTGAAATAATGCAGCTGATTGTGTGAAAAATGAAGCCGGTAGATGCTAAATCCCACTACAAGGGTACCCGCTAGGAAAAGATAAAAGACGAGGTATGGCCGGGTAACCCCGAGGCGACCTAACGCCAGCATCGTTCGGTTTAAACGTGAAGCCTCCCAGTGGGCTTCACCTCGTTCCGAACCCTCGACGACCTGCATTATTGAGAGAAGTGCCGGCATAGTGGCGAGCGTAAAAACCAGGATGACAAGAATTCCAATAATTATGAAATTTACTAAATGAGCGATAGGTACGATTTCCGATAAGGAAAACGATAGCAATCCCGCCACTGTCGTGATGCTGGTCATGGTGATCGGAAAACCGGAGTGCTTCATGGTGGCTATAAGGCCCCGGAACTTCCCGACCCGATTTTGGTATTTGTAATAGACGACCAGGAAATGAATCGGTGCGGTCAGGCCGATGGACAGCAGGATGGAAGGCAACATAGACGAGGTCAGGCTGAAGCGAATCGACAGCAACGCCATCAATCCTAAAGCGATTATCAAGCCCAAAATTGTCGTCACTTGGGGCAAGTAAGCACCCGAGCCGCGACCAAACAGAATCGGCATTAACACAACCGGAACGAGGAGGATCGCGAAACACATTTTCCTCATGTTATCGCGCACCATGGGCTCGACATGATACTGGTAGACCGGGGTTCCACTGAAGGCAATGCTGAAGTCGCGAGTCTGGTATTGTTTGATGACGGCTTCAACAATGCCAAGGACGGCAATATTCTCTACTTGCGATATCGACTGTTGTTCCGCAGGTGGAGGAGGCTTTTCTGCGCCGCGGACCCCCCGGGCGTAACCCCGCAATCGCAGGCCATCGGCAGTCAACGCCGAGACCGCCTGGGTTTTGATGACCATGATGGCATGCTTACTGTCCGGGGTAAAATACAGGTTCCGAAATCCTGGATAGGAAAGACCGCTTTGTCTGTACTGCTGCGCTTCTTTCTCTGTCCGCGGCAGGCTATCGAGAAAGCCACTGACGCTCACACCGCCGTCAACGGGCTCGATATAGGGAGCATTGACCAACGAACTGACCTCTTTCAATAGGGGTACTGAATTCTCCAGATCCTCATGAAATTGCTTGAGGGTGGTAAGAAATTCAATGCTGAAGATATCGGAGGAGGATATCAGCAGCACGATGTCTTCGTCACGTCCGAATTGACTGCGAAACCGTTGGTAGTCGGTGATTATCTGATCGTGCCGCGTGAACATGTTTTCTACAGAAGTGGCGATACTGAGTTTGGGGAGTTGGGTAGCAGCCAATCCGGCCACGACAACCGTCATCAACAGAATAGCCCAGCGGTAGCGAATGACACCGATGCCCAAATAATGATACCCTCTTTCTATCCTACGCTTATAATCATACATCGGTGGCACTTATCAGTCCTCCTTTCTTCAAACAACTTTCAGATAGTCGGAATGAAGTCTCGCTTTTGTCGCTCTAAAAATCATGTGATATACAACATTATGATAATTTTAAAAAATTATACATATCATCCTTGGCGAGAATATATCAACTTTAAATACGGGTGCTTTCTTCGATAAGCGAGTCACGGTAGGCTTCAGGATAAGGAATTTATCAGTGGCTTCGGCACTGCTGAATGATCTTTAGAAAACGTTTATTTCAGATTTGGTCATATCGGGGGAAGTCGATATTTATTGGAATTGTTAATTCTGATATATATAATCTTGCAGGGCTCGATCCACCGTTGGATCAATTAACGCCTGCGGTGCAGCAGCCAGGATTTCTTTAAACTTTCGATTGGCTTTCGCCGCTAGATCCTCACAACCTTTTTCAAGCCAGGTTTCATAGGATTCCCAATCTGAAAAAGCAGGCAGCCATCTGCCACGGAAATGGGTCAGGGTGTCCAGATGAGTCAGGTAGTCTCCTTGATGACCGATTTCCTGAATTAGATTTACGACCTGCTCCTTATCGGAAGTATCGATTCCTTCCTGTAGCCGCATCACTCGGCTGACAATTTCAAGATCGACTATTAACTTTTCATAAGAAGTTGTCATGATGGCATCCAATACCCCCAAACATTCGAATACCATGTGTGCACCGCCCAGGGCGCCCATCAATAAATTTTGCATGGTTTCGAAACCGGCCTGACAATCAATGGATTTGGCGTCGGTCATACCGCACATGGATCGTGCCGGTATATGGTAGTAATCCAGGCTCATTTGTAGTCCGGCGAGATGAATGAGCATCATTTCCGGTGATGCGCTGATGAAGTTGCCGCTTTTCATGTTGCCGACCGTCGATCCATTGGAGTAAACTACCGGGTTGCCGGGATTGACTAGCTGCGTCAGAGTAATTCCAGCCAAGATTTCCGCATTCTGCAGAATCGCCGTGCCGATCAGGCTGATAGGGCTGGAAAAACCTGCCATGGCTGCGACCGTAAAAAATAATGGCTGGTTGCGGCGGGCGAACTCAATGATGGTTTCACACGAAGCGGGTTCAAAGGCCAGAGGACTGGTCGGCGTGGCAGCCACTGCAACACAATAGTTGTCTTTGAGGAAATCCTTGCCGCCCATGGCGATGGCGACCATATCAAGCATTTGTCGGGCCTTGACACCGCTGACCTCAAAGGCAATCACCGGTTTATCTGTATGTTTCAGAGTCTCATACATCATATGCAGATGTTTTTGATCTTGCCCCACATCGCCGGGCTCGACCGGGAATGAACCTACCAGTGCGACTTCATTGCAGGCCTGGCAGATCTTGATAATATTTGAAAAATCTTCCAATGTGGCCGACCGGCGACCTCTGTCCAGATCCTGTATGAATACCGGGCCACCGTTGGGCTGCAGCAATAGCTTTTCATTGCTATCTCCGACGGTAACCGAGTAAGATTCATTGCGAGCGTGCCATCGAAAAGTTGCCGGTGATGCCTTCAGGGCCTGGTTGACCATTGTTTTCGGCATATGAACAATTTGGCCGTTGACTTTAGCACCATGGTCCTTGAAAATGGCCCGTGCTTCCTCGCTGTGAAAAACAACTCCGGTTTCGTCCAGAATTTTCAGAGAGGACTCATGAATCCAGTCCATATCTTCCTTGGAAATGGCCTTCAACGTGTTCATTCGCACCGCTACAAGCCTCCTTCAGCTTTTTTCCTTTAATAACTGTTTTACTTTCCTGACGCCGTCGCCGGCATCCTGGGCATAGGCATCCGCGCCGATTCGATCCGCCCAGCGCTGGGTCACGGGGGCACCGCCGATGATGGTTTTATACTTCTCCCGCAAGCCCGCATTCTTCAACTGCTGTTCGAGCTCTTTCTGACCGACCATGGTCGTTGTCAACAAAGTGCTCGTGCCGATAATGTCTGCGCCGAACTTTTCGGCTTCCTCGATGAAGCGCGCAATCGGAACATCGCGGCCTAAATCCAGCACATCAAAACCATTGGCTTTAAACAGAGAAACGACAATCGTTTTGCCGATATCATGAACATCGCCCTCGACGGTTCCCAGGACCACTTTTCCGGACACCAGTTCATTTTCACTGGGGATGGCGGCATTTATAATTTCGGTTGCTTTTTCCATTGCCGTGGCTGAATAAATCAGGGCCGGGAGAAACAGCCGTCCCGTTTCGAACAGGTCGCCGACTTTATTGATTCCCGGAATAAATCCTTTTTCCATTAACACCAAAGGCTCGATACCTTCATCTATTCCACGCCTGGCCAATTCCACCGCCGTGTCTGCCTCGCCCTTGACAATGGCCTCTGCCGCTTGCTCGAAAATTTTTTCCGCCATGATACCATCCTAGCTTAATTAAATGATTTATATGAATGAATCCCGACCCTATTCTTGAACATATTCACACAGTTTATTTCCAAATCCAGCAAGTATTTTATTTCATCATCGGTTAAAGCAGAGACTTTTGCACGGTCGGCTGCATCCTGGGCACCGGCCTCGAGTTCCTCTTGGATTTCAGCGGCGGACATTTCAATCCGGCTGCCGTCACCCATTCTGGTGACTATTTTCTCCATCGGCACGCTCCTTGTTCAGTCCGGGTTTACATCCTGGGCCTTTGATTTTTTGGGTCATATGGAGATCTAATATGAACTCGGGCAGGGATCATTTGGCCTTCGACTTCGAGCTCATACCTGCCATCCAGCACCCATTGATCGTCGATACCGTCATCATTTTTGACATATCCCATGCCTACCGCAGACCCGATCTTGAAGCCGTATGCACCGGAAGTCAGGTTATTCATCCATTTTCCGTTGCGATACAGCGGTTCGCTGCCATACAGCATGATATCCGGATTCTCTGGCGTCAACATGACAAGCTTTCGTTTCAATCCGGCTTCCTTTTTATCCAACAAAGCGTTACGGCCTCTGAAATCGTCTTTGTTCAGCTTTACCCCAAATCCCAGACCGGCTTCATAGGGTGTGTCGTCGGGGGTGATATCAGATTCCCAGTGGCGATATCCGGTTTCCAACCGCAAAGAGTTCACCGCCTGCATACCGACTGGCCGCAGGTCAAAGTGCTTACCTTCTGCAATGATGGCGTCAAACACTGCCGGTGCGAACATGCTCGGTATGTAAAGCTCCCAGCCCAATTCACCCACGTAAGACATTCTCAAGGCCCACGGACGGGCATAAGCGACATCGATTTCTTGGGCGGTGCTATAGGGAAAGGCATCATTGGAAAGATCGGCATTGGTCAGTCTGCCAAGCAGGTCTCTCGAATTCGGCCCCATAATCGCCAGCATGGCATAGCTGTGAGTGACATCGGTGATTACCGCATGGGCATCGGCCGGGATCCGGCGTTTGAAGTAATCATAATCGTGGACGACCGTGGCTGCCGCCGTCACGATAAAAAAAGTGTTTTTGGAAAAACGCGTCACAGTAATATCGGTTTCAAAACCGCCGGCTTCATTTAAAACAGGCGTATATACGATTTTGCCGACAGGCACCGCTACATCGTTGGCACAAAAATACTGCAGGACGGCCTCGGCGTCACGGCCTTGAACCAGAAATTTACCCATGGATGTCAGGTCATAGATACCGACGCCCTCGCGAACAGCCAAATGCTCCTCACGCTGATATTCGAACCAGTTAGGCCGTCGCCAGCTGTATTTATGAGTTGGTTCGACACCTTCGGGGGCAAACCAGTCGGCACGCTCCCAGCCCGAATTCTGGCTGAATGCAGCATTCAGCTCGACCAGCCGTCCGTGGACAGGGGACTGAATGATACCCCTGGCCGAAGTGAGCTGCCGGTTGGGGTAGTGATGGTGATAGAGCACACCCACGGACTCCACGATTCGGTCATGCAGATAGCGGGCATTCTGCTGCCAGGGAAAATAGCGCCGCACATCGACTGGCCATAATTGCTCTTCCGGATGTCCTTGGTCAATCCAGTGGGCCAACGCCCGCCCGACCCCGCCGGCACTTTGAATTCCAACCGAATTCATGCCGCAGGCCACAAAAAAGTTTTGCACTCCAGCTGCTTCCCCGACCATAAAGGCCGTGTCTGGCGTAAAGCTTTCCGGGACCACCGACAGATGGCGGATCTGGGCTGTTTCCATGGCCGGAAACCGTTGCAGACCACAGTCCATAAATACCTGAAATTGATCCCAGTCTTCCTGAAGCTCTTTGTACATGAAATTTTCAGGTATGCCATGCATGCCCCAGGGCTTCGATACTTTCTCAAAACCACCCATGAGGATACCGTCGGATTCCGATTTAAAATAAGTAACCCCGTCAAAATCGCGCACCGTGGGAAAGTGCTTTTTCAATCCCTCTATCGGCAGGGTTACCGCATGCATATGTTCGGCGGCATGCAGCGGCACACTTACATTGACCATCTGGCCGACCTGTCGGCCCCACATACCGGCGCAATTGACCACGTATTCACAGGTTATATCTCCCTTATCGCTGGAGACGCCGCAAACAGCATTTTGTTCTGTTTTAATCGCAGTGACCTTAACATTTTCAAGAATTTTGGCACCGCGCATTTTAGCCCCTTTGGCCAACGCCCGGGTCGTCTCGATCGGGCTCGTAATGCCGTCGCGGGGCAGATAAAATGCGGAGACCAAATCATCCGTTCGCATACCCGGAACCAAATCGCCGGCTTCCCCGGTACTGACTTCATGCATTTCGATGCCAAATGCCCGGGCCATAGCGGCACTGCGTAGCAGTTCGAATCTGCGGTCTTCCGTTCGGCAAACGGCCACGGCACCGTTTCTTCTGAAGCCGGATGCCTGTCCGGTTTCGGCTTCGAGCCCCTCGTAAAGATCCACGGTATATTTGGCCAGATTGGTCATCTCTTGATTTTGCCGCAATTGGGTCAGTAGACCGGCGGCAGCCCACGTCGTTCCGGAGGCAAGCTCTTTTCTTTCCAGTAGGACCACATCCGTCCAACCGATTTTTGTCAAATGGTAGGCAACACTGCAACCAACGATACCGCCACCGATAATGACGACCTGGGCCTGTCCGGGGATTTCGTTGCTCATTTCTTTCTCCTTTAAAGCATGATTTCTTCGGTGTTCTGATGATGCAATTGAATTTTGATCGGTTTGTCAGTGTTGAATTCTATCTTTGAAACGCTGTACGCAGTTAATTTCAATTCCCAGGATCTCCGCTATCCGAAACTTTGCTTCAATACCTTTGGCGCATCCTGGCAGCGGGGTCACCACACCAATCTGAAGATCTTCGCGTACCTCCGACATAATTACGGGATCCGCCAGTTCCGAGACCCCAATCCCGAGATTTTCGGCCACGTATCGTTTGGCATCCTGAATTCGCATGCCGCGGGCCATTTGCACGCGCGCTACCAGATCTCCAGCAGCCCGCATTCCGCCCATTCCCGAAGCATGCGCGTGGGTGAGCGCCATACCTAGCGGATCACCCACGCCAACCTACAACCCGTCCAGGCGACAGATCTCAACCATGGCCTTGGAGGCCCGGGAGACGATATCAATGGGAGGATGATCGGTTACGGTCACGGAACCGACGCCCATGCCCATGTTTACATGAACTGGTATGGTGGCCACCCGGCTGCATTCTTTCATGAAGGTAATCGCCCGGGAAAGATTCCAGGGACAGGATTCCGAGGTGTTGGTATTGACGACCGGGCCAAAGATGGTGACCCCGGCTTTTTGCGCCAGTTTTACCTGGTCGTGGGGGTACAAACCCGCCAGCCGAACACCATCATATTCCAGTTCACTGTGCATTCCCAGGATAAATTCTCCGGCCATGCCGAGCTCGATACATATATCCGGGTAGTGCGCCTTTAATTTTTCGGTGGCCAACAACGACGCCTGGAAATCGGCGTCTCCGGCGGCACCCACTGTGTCAAGGTTGATGCCGTCGGCTCCGGATTCATGCATGCCTTTGGATGCATAACAAATATCATTGACTGCCACCTCAACGGTGGCTTCATATGAGGCCTGGGCCTCCCCGATTTTTCCTTGGGGCAGCAATTCAGCCGGGTTGGGGAAAGGGCCGTCCGGCTGGCTGTAAAGACCAAGATTTGGCATGGCGCCATAGAACAGGGGAATATGGGTGGATAACAGGGCCTGTTCCAGGATCGGTCTTTCCATGGTGACAATCGGTTTGATCGGCTTGAAACTGTAATCGACATGACACAGTTCCATGGTGTCAGCGCCGAAAAGTTTTTCATAAATCTGCAGGGCTTGGATCCGATCCACATTTACTCCAACGCGCCGGATCTTAAGGGTTCCCGCATCGTAACTGAGAATCACTTCATTGCCGCGGTCAACACTTACGAAATTGTAGGGTGATTTGAATACTTCAAACAGATACTGCAGCTCTTCCTTGTTGAGCGCCGGTATGCGACCACGTTCGGCCGCATCCGCCGTGCCGTCCTCAAGATCCGCCATGAGATCTCGTTCGCTCATTTCCAGGGGAGAGCCATCCCCGTAACGCGTGAATATCTTTTCCATCGATCCTCGCTATCATTGAAAAGCCATCGGACTGGTGGGCTTTGAGAGAAAGCCCGAGACTGGATGTTGTTCACATGGGCATTAGACCCCGATTCCTTACCGGTTCCCATCTCAGTTCATCAATTCCTTGGCTTTTTCAGTGGCCGATGCGGCATTTGCACCATATGCATCCGCTCCGATTTCCTCCACAAAAGACTGGGTCACCGGGGCCCCGCCTGCCATAATTTTGACCTGATCACGAACTCCGGCTTCTTTGAGCGCATTGATCGTTTCTTCCATTTTGGGCATGGTGGTTGTCAGCAATGCCGACAGGCCCAGAATGGCAGGTTTATGCTCTTTGACGGCATCAACAAATTGCTGGGGGGTAACGTTGGTTCCCATGTCAATGACCTCAAAGCCCGCACCCTGAAGCATCATGGAGACCAAATTTTTGCCGATGTCATGCAAATCACCCTCCACCGTACCGATCAAATAAACACCCACGCCGGCGGAGTCGCCTTCCGCAAGCATCGGTTTTAATATGTCCATGGCTGCGTGCATACAACGGGCGCAGAGCAGCACCTCGGGGATAAACATATCGCCGGCTTTGAACCGTTTGCCCACCACATCCATTCCAGCCAGCAACCCTTTGTCAATGATATCCCGGGCGGTCGCCCCCTGATCCAGACCTTGTTGAGAAAGTTCCTTAACCTCATCAATCTTGCCAGCAATTAACCTTTCCGCCAACTTCTCAAATAATGCTTCCATTTAAGTCATCTCCTTGTGGTATGAAATTTAGATTTCCTGCTGAAACTAATCGGCGTCGATACCCAATTCTGCTTCCGCATCTTCAACGATAGACCGTAGCGAGGCCAGAACACTGCCGGGCAGCGGGTCCGGTTTGTGGTTTTCCAAAATATAGCGGGCCTCTTCCAGTGCCCGTTGGTAGATATCTTTTCTGCCGGTCGATTCCCAATCCTCGCGCATGCGGCGGTCGATCAATTTTGGGTGCGATTGTAATCGCATGTGTTTGTAGGTGCTACCGTGGGAAAGAAAGTCTTTTCCAATCCCGATTTCTTTAATTACATCCACTGCCAGAGTCTCATCGTTGACCGGAATTCCCTGCACCAGGTATTTAATCATGCGGGCAAACTCATTGTCCATCACCATTTGGCCATAATCTATGGTCATACCCATTTCGATCATTCCCAGGCCGTAAATCAGGTTGGCACCTGCCAACGCCGGTAAGAGGCCTGTGATGGTCTTTTCATGACCGGACTGGGCATCACAGGTTTTGCTATCGCCCTACCCACCCGCTACCCAGCTGGGAAGCAAATAATAGGTTGACATTTGAGCAACGGCGGCATTAATGAGGGCACATTCCGGTGAGCCGACGGAGGCCGCCGCCAGCCTCAAATCCATAGCGGTGGTTGAACTCCCGTAAATGAATTTGGCTCCCTTACTGGTAAGTTGACTGAGAATCAGACCGCCCAGAACTTCCGCATTGTGATCCACCAGGGTTCCCGCCAGAGTTACCGGTGAGGACCCGCCGGCCATGGCCATGGATAAAACATTTACGGCCAGCCCGGCGCGAGCGGTTTCCATGATGATTTCGCAGCTTTCCCCCACCAGCTGCAACGGACTGATGGGGCAGGTGATAAAAGAGATGATCGGCCGCTGGCGAAGTTTGTCTTTGCCCCCGACAATGGTTGCGGCCATTTCTACAAGTTTTTTAGTCAAATATCCATTGCCGGAACCCATAAATCCATGTTTGGATGTATTCGGCAACCAGGCCTCGGCATTGTGAAGCTGAACCGTTTGGGCCGGTGCATCGGCGGCACCGACAGCCCGCTCATACACATCGATTTCACTCAGGTAATCTGCCAAAAGAGCTGAGGCAGCTACATCCGCCTTGGTCGTTTCCCGGTGTTGGCCAGTATACGGATCAATGATAAAAACCCCTTCGCCGAAATTGGTGAAGCCGACGCGGTTACTCTCCATTACAAAATCGTTTTCAGGGTTGCGCCCGGCCAGAAACAGTTTCGAAGGTGCCGAGCGTATGGCGTCCTCCACCACATATGGGGGAAATTTGGCAACTTTGTTTTTTTTGTCGATAATCGCTCCGCCACCATCCAAGACATCCAGCGCCTCTTCATGGTCGAAAAGCAGCCCGGTTTCTTCCAGAACCTCAAGAGTGGCAAGATGGATCTCATCAAGTTCATCATCGGTAAAAATTTTCAAGTTGAGCCCCCCGCTTTGCCGTTTGCCGGCATGCAAGTTGCGTCTCAAGTCTGAACCTCCCTTCGTATAAGTTGCGGTTAGGTTTTAGTGGTGATTCATATTTGAATCAATGTTAATGTTTCATCAATTTTTTTTACTGATATTATGTTGAAATTACTTGTAAAATTCAAAAATATCATATTTTCAATAAATTTGGATAACAACGAAGTTTGATTCATTTTTTGATCGAATCCTTCGATAGATATCACTGCACCAGCTCTTTTTCGGCTTCTTCAACAATCGATCGAATCCTATTCAGAACCTCTTGCGGCAATGGAACCGGCTCATAAGTTTCCAGCATTTCCAGCATTTTGCCATGGGCACGCTGGTATGCATCCGTGGCACCGGCCGTTTCCCAATCCTCTCGCATCCTGCGGTCGATGATCTGGGCCTGGGACTGGGATTTCATGTGCTGATATGTGGTTGGATGGGCCATATAATCCCTGCCGATTCCCAGTTCCCTAATGACATCCACCGACAGCGTTTCGTCATTGACCACGATCCCATTGAGGGCATGCAAAATCATACCCGCGATCTCATGATCGAGAACCAGCTGCGCCAGGTCGAAGGTGATTCCCATCTCGAGCATGCCCAAACCGTAGATGACGTTGGCCCCTGCCAGCGCCGGAAGCATGCCGGTGATGGTTTTTTCATGACCCGACTGGGCATCGACCACTTTGCTGTCGCCCTACCCACCGGCCACAAAGCATGGCAGACTATAAAAGCGGGCCAATCGTGCCACTGCCGCACTGATCATGGCAAGTTCCGGCGAACCTACGGTGGCTGTGGCCATCCTCAGATCCATGGGACAGGTTGAGCTGCCATAAATAAAGGGTGTTCCCTTGCTGGACAACTGGCTTAATACCAGACTGGACATGATTTCACAATTTTGAATAACCAGCGTTCCCGCCGGATGGATCGGGCTGGAAGCACCCGATAGGGCCATGCCGATGACATTTACCGCCAGTCCGTTTGCGGCGGCGTCCATAATGATTTCGCAATGATGCACGGGCAGTTTGAGTGGACTGATGGGGCAGGTTGTAAAGGTCAGCAAAGGGCGCTCCTTGAGCTTGGTCCTGCTCCCGGCAATGGCAGCACACATATCGACGATTTTGGATGCTTGATTGCGGTCGACCGGGCACAGCCAGTGATGCTTTGTCGTGTTTGTCAGGGACGCCTCGGCGTTATGCAGGGCCTGCACTTGCGGGGCCTTATCGTGGGAGCACATGGCTCTTTCATAGGTTTCGATATGTTCCAGCGCGTCGATAATTCGGGCGGCTTTTTCAATATCCGCCTTGGTGGTATCCCTGTGTTCACCGGTATAGGGATCGACGAACATAATGCCCTCACCGAAATTGGTAAACGTCACCCGGTTATCCTCTAAAGCAACGTCATCTTCGGGTCTGCGCCCACAGGCCGTAAAACTTGCCGGTGCCGAGCGAATGGCATCCTCCACGACCCATGCTGGAAATTTAACCGATTTGGTTTTGGCGTCAACCCGGCAGCCCCCGCCATCCAAGACCTCGAGGGCCTCTTCACTTTCAACAAAGACACCGGTCTCTTTCATCACTTCCAGGGTTGCCAGGTGGATTTCATGGGCCTCATCATCGGTCATTACATTCAGACTGAATCCCGAATTGCGATGAATTCCAGCCTTTCGTCTGCGCAACATACGGTAACCCTCCTTTCGGCTGTGAGTTATCTATCGCCGGAATGGCTTTGAAACGGAGCGGTCCGGCATCTGGGCCTCTGTCCCGTTTGATCTCATGAGCTGCAATTTGTTTTTACATGTTTTCTTGGGCGGGTGCCCGGTGGCCGGCCCCGGGTTATCGAATTTCGATAAGAAGAAATGGAAGACGGCTGCCTCACTAGTGCCTGTCCATAAATGCCTATTATCAGAGACGGGCACCTTTTGGTGTTTCCAATCCAGAAATGCGGATTTTTGCCCAAGGTCAAGGAAATCAAGCGC
>JASFSK010000066.1:0-12359 GCA_050114455.1 Desulfobacterales bacterium
GAGCCGCCTGCCAGTCCGGTGCCGATGACAATGATTTCAAATTTTCGTTTATTGGCTGGGTTGACCAGCTTCAGGTCGAAACGGTGACGATCCCATTTTTCTTCCAGGGGGCCACCGGGTACTTTGGCGTCAATTTGCATGGTTTTTCCTCTCTAAACACTTAGGGCTACGTATACCGGAAGAAAGCCAAATCCGAGTGCCACAGCAAGGCCGAAAACAATACTGAGAATCATGATGGCCGGCATGTATTTTGGGTGGTTTCCACCCAGAGTCTGAAATGCGCTCCAAAATCCGTGCCGGACATGCAACGCCACAATAATCATTGCCGCCATGTAAATGATGACATACAGCGGGTTTGCAAATGCCGTTGAGACAATCTGGAAAATGGTTCGATCGGATTTGTCGACAAAGCTGAAATTTATCAGGTGGAATATGACAAATCCCAGGATGATCAAACCGGTATACGGCATGGTTCTCGAACTGAGGGTGCGCCCCCCCGAAGATGCATAGTGCGAATAGCTCGTTGGCCGTGCCTGCCGGTTTTGAAGGAACAATACAAGTCCGGTAAATACATGTATGACTGCAAATAACACGAGGCCCAGCTCTAAAACTGTAAGTAGCGCCCCTAGCGAATGAAGCTTTTCGGCATACGCGTTAAACGCCTCACCGCCGCCATACAGCGTTAGGTTTCCAGCCAGGTGGGCTACCAGGAAAACCATGAAAGCCAGCCCCGTCAGCGCCATCATCAATTTTTTCCCAATGGAGGACCAGAGGGTTTGCTTTATCCAATTCATTATCTGCTCCCTGATTCGATGACAGATGCATTCGATCGTAAAAAGGGATAAACTTTAATTTTTTTCATTTTGCCTGTCAACAGAATTGTTTTTCAATCAAATTTCAAGCCACCATTCATTGCGATGGGTATTCATGACGGCATTTGCAATTTTCCGGCCGGCTTCGGTTTCAAGCCGGTCGATGACATTTTGGATCCAGGTTTCAGGCGGCTGATACCCCAGGTCCATCAGGTCCTTCAGCTCCAGCACCAGCGCAAGTTGGTCGGCATCATGGGCGAGTTTGGCTTCAATGGAATGGCCTTGGTTAAATTCAGTGAAAAGATCAAGGAGGTGATCGGCAAAAGCAAGGTCCTTGATGGCGTGATCAAAGGCCTTGGCTTCGTCCGCCATGATGTATTTTTTGTTTACTGTGTTCAGATCACCAGTCCTCGCTTCGGGCAGATCATGAATCAGACACATGCTGAGCAGTTTCAATGCGTCGGCTTCCGGTTGAATGCGAGACATTACAAAGGCGATAAAGACGGTGCTGAAACAATGTTCAGCTACCGATTCCTTGCCGACTCCCAGGAATTGATACCCAGATCTGGGAATTTCTTTTAGCATTTTGGCCTCAAAAAGCAAATTTGCAATGTTTTTCATAGCAGTCCTTTGTCCGTTAAATGGTTAGGTTCGTTCAGAACATGATCATAAATGCTGTCGTCTAAGGCAAGGATAAAATAGCGATCCTTGTGCTCAAACGAAGACGAACCCAGGTGAAAACTATCATTGCGAATGCAGGAACCCTGCCGTACGACTGCAAACATGTTGACACTTTTGGCATTTCTGATATAACTAAAAATAATTAAAACAGAAAGTTATTACACTTGTATACCCTGAATTCACTCTTATATTTCGTTATACAAAAAAAATCCTTCCTCAATTAATGTAAAAATTACGGAGTGTTAAATGCCGATTGCCCAAATTGACCTGTTCCATATGATTAGCAATGCCAGCTTCGTCGTTCAATTGGTTCTTCTCCTGCTGCTGTTTTTTTCCGTTACTTCTTGGGCGATCATACTCATCAAATATCGATATATCAAAAAGGCCTTCAAACAATCCGCCGAATTTACCGAGTTTTTCTGGAAAAGCCGCGATTTGTCCAATGCGTTTTCAAAGGCCAAACAGCTTCGGGGAAGTCCCGTGGCCAGAATATTTCGTATCGGCTATGTAGAGTTAAAAAAGACCAGTCAATCCGGAGATGCCGTCCCCGGCCAATCATCCGATGAAAACGGAGATAACACCTCATTTAGAACCCGATTCAGCGGAACCGGCAATGTGAACCGGGCATTGCGGCGGGCAATCAACACCGAAATGACCCGCATAACCCAGATGGTCCCCTTCCTGGCGACGACCGGCAACACCACGCCTTTCATTGGTTTGTTTGGAACCGTTTGGGGAATTATGAACTCGTTCAGCGGTATCGGCCAGAGGGGCTCAGCCAGCCTGGCAGTCGTCGCACCCGGCATTTCCGAGGCGCTGGTGGCAACTGCTGCAGGCTTGGCGGCCGCCATTCCAGCTGTTATTGCCTTCAATTTTTTTATGAACAAAATCCGAATTGTCGAAACTGAAATGCAGAGTTTTTCGGCTGACTTTTTAAATATCATTGAGCGTGATATATTGCGTCTCGAGAGGAATTAGAAATGGCCCAGACCGGGAATCACAGGGAACTCATGTCTGAGATCAACGTCACCCCCTTCGTGGATGTCATGCTTGTTCTCCTAATCATATTTATGGTCACCGCCCCTATGATGGTCGAAGGACTGAATGTCGATTTGCCGGAGGCAACCGCCAAACCACTTGATAGCGAAAAAGAGCATCTGGTCATCACGATCAATAAAAGCCAGCTGATTTATATCAATGACTTCAAGGTCGACATCGATTTCTTGGGTGAGAAGCTGAATAAAATGCTTCAGGGGCGGATCGATCGGGACGTTTATCTGAAAGCCGATAAAAACATCCCCTACGGGATCGTTGTTCAGGTGATGGCTGAAATTAAAAAGGCCGGTATCGAACAGTTGGGCATGATTACCGAACCAGAAGTTTTAAAAGAGGTCAGCCGCTCACAATGAGCAGAATGTCGATGGAAAAAAAAATACATTCTCAAACATATGCCTTTGGGATGGGAGCGGATTCCCGCACGATGATGATTTATTTTGGGATTTCACTTTTCATCCATTTAGGTTTTATTGGATATATTACTTTGTTACCGGAGTCGGCGCCCAGACGGCGGCTGTCGTCTGGATCGATTAATGTCAGCTTAGTATCGCTGCCCGGACCTCCGGCGCCCGCACCGACACCATCATCCAAATCGGCAGCCACCCCTGTCGCGATACCGAAGCCCGATACCAAAAAGATCAACGTTGCGCCGGTCATCGAAAAACCACCCAAACCGCCTCCGGTTGCGCCAACGCCCAAAAAGACAGTTTCCCTTGCTCCTAAAGCAAACCAATGGAAGGTCAAAAAATCTCTTAAGAAAAAAACCATGAATCGCCGGAAAATGATTGACAATGCAGTCACCGGGGTTCAAAAAAAGGTTGAAAAATCTAAATCCGACTCCGTTAATCAAGCCCTCGCGGCCCTAAAAAAGAAGGTTGCAGAAACCGAAGCCACCGCCGGAGGGGTGAATCAGAATGCTACTACCATTGCCGGTACGTCAGGCGGGGGTACCCCAGGTGCGACCGGTTCCGGTGGTCGGCGAGCATTAGACCTCATTGACATTTATAAAGTTGAAGTCGCTTTTCAAGTGGAACGGCATTGGGCCTTTTCCGAGCAGCTGGCAGGAGACGGCAGTGCGCTGCAGTCCAGTTTGGTTTTCCGGGTTCTACCCAGCGGTGAAGTGACTGATATCAGATTCACCGAGCGGTCCGGTAATTCGTACCTGGATGAATCGGCTTACAAGGCTGTCGTCAAAGCCAGCCCGGTCTCACCGCATCCGGAAGGCGTCCGGGCGTTGTATGTGACAGTGGCGTTGAGGTTTACACCGCAGGGAATTCGATAGCCTTTTCCTGTCGCCCAGATCGGTGGATGAAGGGTTCTCGTCTTGACGACATTGGCTTGAGTTTGTAGGGGCCACCCGGTGCTCATAAACCGGGAACTAAGAACATCGAATCACACAATCTATTTACAAACAGTGGGAATACTAGAATGACTTTTCGTATTTCGAAATGCATCGTCTGCTTTCTTTTTATTATAACTTGGATAGCTGCCGGATTAAGTTTGGCCCAAAGCGGCAGCGATCAGTATGATTACATCGACATCAGCAACCCTTTTCTACGCAAAATTCCGATAGCAATTCCTTTGTTTAAAAATGAAACCGGAACAGCAGGGGCAGCACGGTCGTCGGAATCATCGGCCAATCTGCTTTCTGCCAGCCTTGAATTTACCGGATTTTTTAAACTCCTCGATCGTCAGGCATTTCTTTTCAATCCGCAATCCGACGGTATTCTGACTCCTCAGATCAACTTTTCCAACTGGACGGTAATTGGTGCAGAACTGTTAATTACAGGTCTCTATGAAGAAAACAACGGTAATGTGGCGATGGAACTTCGCCTTTTCGATACTTTCAAAGGACGGCGGATTCTAGGCAAAAAATATTCCGGCAAATCGGCCGATCAACGCAGGATCATCCATCGGTTTTGCAGTGAAGTCATTCAGTACCTAACCGGCAGCAAAGGTGTTTTTGCTAGCAAAATTGCATTTATCTCAACCGGTTCCGGTAATAAAGAGGTTTACAGCTGCGAGTTTGATGGCTATAATCCGCAACAGCTGACACGAAATCATTCCATCACTCTAAATCCGGCATGGTCTTCCAGCGGGAACTATTTGGCGTATACCTCCTACAAACAGGGCAAGCCCGATCTGTTTATCAAAAACCTGACCGAAATGCAGGAGGTATCGATTGCCAAAAAAGGTCTCAATATAACGCCGGCGTGGGTTCCAGGTAAATTTGAGCTGGCAGCAACCCTTTCTTTTTCAGGAGATCAGGAAATTTATCTGTTGACTGGATCGGGTAAAATTATTAAAAGACTAACGAATATGCGTGGAACCGACATATCTCCTTCCTGGTCGCCGGACGGCAAAAAATTGGCTTTTGTGTCGAATCGATCAGGAAAACCGCAAGTATACATAAAGGATATCGTATCCGGCAAGGTAAGACGGCTAACCTACGAAGGTAACTACAATACCCAGCCGAGTTGGTCCCCCCAGGGTGATAGAATTGCCTATGCATCCTTTGAAAACAATCAGCACAATATTTCGGTGATTGATGTAGATGGCCGACAGCCGATCCAACTTACTTATGATTCAGGAGACAATGAAGCACCATCATGGTCGCCCGACGGGAGCCTTATTGCCTTTAGCTCCAACCGCGAGGGGCCTTCTCGAATATATGTCATGACTGCATCCGGAACCGATCAGCGTCGATTACTTATGCTGAATGGAGAGCAGACGAACCCAAAATGGTCTATGAACGATTTTTAACAACTAAATTGCTTCCGAATGTGAAAGGAGGAAAAATGCAAAAGAAGAAATGGATGTATTGGGCGATCTTGTTTGTTATTCCTGGATTGATGTTTACTGTTTCCTGCCAAAAGAAACTGGTTGATGCGACCCCGGAGCCCGTCAAAGAGGAAGAGGTCGTAGAAGAGGTCGTCGAAAAAGAGGAAGTCGTGGTCGCGCCGGTTCCCAAGATTTCAGATGAGGTTATGCAGGAAGATATTTACTTTGAGTTTGATAAATCCACCCTGACACCCGCTGCCCAGGACAGTTTACTGCAAAAGGCCGAATGGCTGCGGGAGAACCCCGAAGCCACAGTGACCATTGAAGGTCATTGTGATGATCGCGGTACCAATGAATACAACCTTGCATTGGGTGATCGCCGTGCAGAAAGTGCCAAGGCGTTTCTGGTCGATCTTGGCATCGATGCTGCCCGCTTGAATACGATCAGCTACGGCGAAGAACGGCCCGTGGACCCCAGAAACAACGAAGAAGCATGGGCCAAAAACAGGCGGGATCACTTCGTCGTAAATTAACTCGTTCGATTTGAAACAAAATGAATTGTAAAGGTAGTTAGGGTAATTTTCAAGACAACAGGAGCCGCTGTGTCGGCTCCTGCTGCCTCTTCCAATGCGCCTGACAGATCAGAAAGGCAGGCAAATTGCTGGTGAAAAAATCGTTATACAGTGATCTGCCCCATAGGAAAGCTAGACATTATAATAGTGTCTAATCTGGCTTTATTTTCCCATTTGGGGTAAACTTACGATACATTTGTGTTCACGAAACCCAAACCTAATTAGTGACTGCCATGAAATCAACCATCATAGTTTCAGTGGTGTGGCTCTTGCTTATATCCGGCTGTGTGTCTCAAAACGAGCTTACTTCATTAGACACACGCTTGAGTGAACTGGAAATCCGTAATGCTGAGGCGCGAAAAAACAGCCAAATGCTTGAATCCGGCCTGCAAAACCGTGAGGGAGAAGAGCAGGCATTACGACATCAGGCAGCCTCGCTGCGGGCCAAAATGGATGCACTCAATGAAGAAATTCGGACATTGAGCGGTAAAATCGAGGAGATTGAATATCGATTAAACCGGCAAACACAGTTGGAATCTGAGTCGGTTAAGAATGAAACGGACAGAATCGACAGTCTTGCAAAAGCCGCCAAATCCAATGATGATCGCATATACCGGATCGAGCAATATTTAAATTTTGAGCCAGTTCAACAGCTCCCATCAACCGAGACGTCTGCTGTGGCATCCACCCCCAAAAAGGTTCCGGCACCGGCTGCGCCGGTCAAACAGGAACTGCCGGAGGAAGCTATTTATCGGATGGCCAAGCAGTCTTTTGACCAGGGAGACTCCGATGCCGCTAGAATAAAATTTCAGGAGCTTATTACGAAGTATCCTGACTCGGAGCGGGCCGACAACGCCCAGTTTTGGATCGGTGAAATTTATTATCGCGAGAAATGGTATGAAAAAGCTATTCTCGAGTACCAAAAAGTAATCGAAAAGTATCCCAAGGGCAATAAGGTGCCTGCATCCCTTCTAAAACAGGGATTTGCATTTTTTAATCTAGGGGATAAGTCTAATTCCCGTCTGATTTTAGAAGAGCTTATCAGAAAGTATCCGAAATCAAACGAAGCAAAGATCGCCAAAGATAAGGTCAAGGACCTGAACTAAAAGTGGTCATCGAAGGCGATTTAAACACGGGATGATAACTATCATCGGAATAGATCCCGGCCTCGCCGCTACCGGTGTGGGAATTGTTCGAGGAAACGGCAGAAAGATCGATGGCTACTCCTTTGGCAGTATCAACACCTCAAAAACCATCTCTTTGCCAAACCGTCTTGATCTAATCTTTTCAAAACTTCTTCAAATCTTAAAAGATGAAAATCCTGACTTGATGGTGGTGGAGGATGTATTTTCTCTGAGTAAATACCCGAAGTCCGGGATAACCTTGGGGCAGGTCGTCGGTATCGTGATGTTAGCCGGCTGCCGGGCAGGTGTCTCCTCGATTGAAATCCCCGTGCGCGAAGCAAAACAGGCTTTAACCGGAAATGGAAATGCCAGTAAAATGCAGTTGGAAGAAGCTGTACGCCAACGATTAAGTCACCGTACTCCCATCAAACCCTATCACGCATCCGATGCCGTCGGATTGGCACTTATCGGTTTTTATCGGTACCAGAATGATCGGCTATCTAGAAGGTAAAATTCTAAAAATAGAAGAAGATCGGATACTGATCCTTGCAAATCAAATCGGATACGAGGTGCTGCTTCCTGCGATTGTGATGAAGTCGATACAACATAAAAAGGTCGGCGAGCGAATATCCCTTTACATTTTTTACCAACAAACCGAACGACAACCCAAGCCCGTTCTAATTGGCTTTAACTTGGAAGTTGAAAAGGAATTTTTCCAACATTTTATTTCGGTGGAAGCGATCGGTCCGCTGAAGGCTGTAAGGGCATTGAGTATTCCGGTCCGGGAAATCGCCAATGCCATCGAAGCCGGGGAAATCAATACGCTTGCGCAGCTAAAAGGCATTGGCCGGAGAACCGCACAAAAGATAATCGCTACCCTGGAAGGCAAAATGGGAAAGTTCGCCTTGATCCGCCCAGACGACGCCGTAAGTGCATCTTTAGATGAAGATTTCTCAAAACAGGTACTGGATGTTATGATTCATCAGCTAGGACACAAGGCTGCGGATGCCAGACAGATGATTGATAAGGCATTAAAGCGAAATCCGTCGATATTCAGTGCCGAGGAGCTGTTTGATGAAGTCTATCGGGGTGAAAGATTGGAAGGAAATTGAAAAATGAAGATTGAATATTTTTGGAAGTCGCTTCGCCCTATCTATTGAAAAGCTGAATCGATAGTATGCTTTAAGTATTCAATATTCAATCTAAAATCTTCAATCTTATATATTATCTTTGACAGAGCGTTAAATTTGAAACCATGTCAAGGTAACCCTATAAAGGTAAGTGAATCATAAACCATGTCCAACGACATTTTCTCACATCAGTCTGAAAATCTGGGTCTGGTGAACGGCGCTTCTTTGGCAGAAGACAAGGATGCCGAGATATTATCGCTGCGGCCGGAAAGACTGACCGATTATGTGGGACAGTCCGAAGTCGTGGAAACGCTAAAGATCGCTATCGAGGCGGCCATGCAGCGCCATGAACCCATCGATCATGTGCTCCTGCACGGTCCCCCCGGTCTTGGGAAAACAACATTGGCCCATATCATTGCCAACGAGATGGGCGGGAATCTCACCATCACCTCCGGCCCGGCCCTGGAAAAAGGAGGTGATTTGATCGGGCTGCTCACCCACCTTGAAAGCAATGATATCCTGTTTATTGATGAAATTCACCGAACACCTAAATCGGTGGAGGAATTCCTTTATCCGGCCATGGAGGATTTTGCCATTGATTTTGTCTTTGATAAGGGTGTGCATGCTCGAAGCCATCGCTTTCAATTGAAACGATTCGCGCTGGTGGGAGCCACAACACGGGTGGGACTGCTATCAGCTCCGTTGCGGGATCGATTCGGTATTTTCAGGAACCTGGATTTCTACGCCGAGACCGATCTGGTTAAAATCACACGGCGCTCGGCGGCCCTTCTTGGGGTAACTATAGACGATAAAGGCGCCGAAACACTTGCCCAGCGCTCCCGGGGAACTCCCAGAATTGTCAACCGGCTGCTCAAACGGGTTCGCGACTACACCCAAGTAAGAGCAGACGGTACGATCACGGCCAATACGGTCTCTGAAGCCTTGAAACTTGAAGGCGTCGATGAGAAAGGATTGACAGAGTTGGACCGGCGTTACCTCAACACCATTATTAAATTTTATCATGGCGGACCCGTGGGGATTGAAGCTATTGCGGCAACGCTGCAGGAAGAGTCCGACACTTTGGTCGATATTGTCGAGCCTTATCTACTGAAGCTCGGTTTCATCACAAGGACATCATCGGGCCGCAAAGCATCTGAAAAATCTTTCAGGCACCTGGGATTTAAAGTTCAAACCAAGATGTTCTCATAGTTCAGGGTTTCGAGGTTCAGAGGTTCAGGGTTCAAAGGTTCGACATTCGGATTTCGAACTTTGGCAATCGCCTTTGCTTTTATTATGTCTTCAGGGCTTATTCCAAAGCGATCTCTTTGAGGACCGATACTTACGCAGGTGATTTACAGATAGGTAAATCAGGTTTAAACTGTTTATGGATTTAAGGCAGACGAACCCTGAACGGTGAACCCGCAACCTTCCAACGGTCAAATAAGCCATGTCAATTATCACTTTGCTGACGGATTTCGGAACCAGCGATGAGTATGCAGGCCTGATGAAGGGGGCAATTCTATCGATCAACCCCTCCGTCACCATTGTGGATATTACCCACCATATCGACAGCCAGGACATTGTTCAGGCCGCGTTTACGATATACTCCTCCTACGGATATTTCCCTGGGGGCACGATCCACCTGGTGGTTGTCGATCCCGGCGTTGGCAGCGAACGATCTTTGCTGGCGCTTGAAACCGAGAAACATATCTTTATCGCCCCCGATAACGGCGTGCTGACACTGCTGTTCAACAAAGAAAAGATTACTTCGCTGATTCGTATAACGAACTCGAGATATTTCCGGTCTTTTGTCAGCCGCACGTTTCATGGCAGGGATATCATTGCGCCAGTCGGGGGCCATCTATCCGTTGGCCTGAGTGTTGGGAAATTGGGTACCGAAATAGATCTGGAAGACGCCGTTCGGCTCGACCATCTGCGGGCTCAAATCTCAGAAACCGGTGAACTTGTCGGAAAAATAGTCGCCATTGATAAATTTGGCAACCTGATTACCAATATTGGCTCTGACAAACTGCGCGAAGTTTTTCCAAACGCTCCAAAAAGAGGATTTTTGATTACCACTGGTGCCCATGAAATCACCGGATTGTTGGAGACCTATTCAAATGTGCCGCTGAAAAGTCCAGTGGCCCTTATTGGAAGTCGTGGATATTTAGAAATTGCCCTAAACCAAGACAATGCCACTCAAATCCTGAACGTTGGAAAAGGAGACGAAGTGCGGATAAAAGTTCAGAGCTGCTGATATCTGATGCACCAGAAAGGCCGCAAATCGTATCGATCAGACTGAATTTTGGTTTCTTTGTTTCTGCCTGTCGGAATTTATATTTCATTATGGCCAAATTCACTAATAATCTGAATTCAACCGACCGCTCTGGAAGTTCCACTAATTGGTTTCGCCCCGATACCCGTTGGACCCTTTTGTTTGTCGGAAACCGTGGAAAGCCGATAACGATCAAGCGTTTTAAGGGAATGGTGTTAATTACTCTGATTGTAATCATCGTTTTCATCGGTATCGGCATCGGTTTGTATTTCTGGAATCGCGATATTCTGCGTGAAAAAAATCAGCTTGAAGCACAATTGAAACGGGTTGAGGAACAGAACCAAAAATTACGCGACGAAAGAGATATTCTGATGACCAGGCTGGTGCTGGCCGAATCCCGGGCAGAGGGTGCTCGGGAAAGCGTGCCGGAAGAGCAAGCCGAGGAAGAGATTTCGGCTACCGACCACCAGATTGCAGCCGATGTCGAGACCGCCGACCCAGTTGTCATGGCAGAGACGGAAAACGGGAGGCAAAATGTTGCTTCAACGCAAGCTGAGCGTTCACCACCCAGTTCGGGCTTGAGTGTTGCTGTCGAAAATTTCAAGATAAATACAAGGTCCGGCAGCAATTCGTTAAGGGTTCAGTTCAAGCTGAAAAATACCAGCGCCTACTCGCAGCATGTTTCCGGGCATGCGATTGTGGTGCTAAAGGGAGAGGGTGTCGCGCAGAGTGATTGGTTGGCTCTACCGGATATTTCTCTGGTTGATGGTAAACCGACAGGCAGTCAGCAGGGCCATGCATTCGGTATCAGCAATTTCAGGATCATGAAGTTCAGGACAAGAAAGCCGTCATCACCCGAAAAATTTCAAACTGCATCCATTTATGTATTTACCAAAACCGGAGAGGTATTGCTCGAACAGGATTTTCCAGTGGAATTACTACCGTGAAACGCTCTTTACTTCGATGTTTTTCAGGTAGTCGGAGATGTCTACTTTGATGTTTTTAAAATTGTCGAAGGTTAGGTTTTTAAATCCCAATTTCTTTTTTTTCTTGATAATTTCGAATATTTCAAGATAGTTTAACAAAATTCTTTTGCGCCATTGCAGACCAAGTTCGGAAGCATATTTTTTGATGTCTTCTGCTTGTCCCTCGATTTCCAAAAAGTTTCCAAACGGCATGGCATCCAGACAAAACTGGGTGTCTTTCAACACCAGGGTCTCGCGCCATTTTTCATACGTCTGTTCACAGTGAAATCCAAGCGCTTGCAGGATACCCTTCATAACATCGAAGTCACTGACCTCCACCTCCAGCTCCGCCATTTTTTTGAACTCTTGGCCGCTTTCAACAAGAGGGGATTTAAATGTCAAGGTGATTGATTTATCCTGCCGCAAACGCAGAAGAGACTTTTTCGTTTTCAACGAACGTTGGCGGTCTTCAAATCGGAGATTTCTTTCAAAAAACCTTCCCCGGGAGGCGGCACCCATCTCTGTTATGCGCTGGTGCATTAATCTGATATCATCAAGATAGAATTTTACTTCGGTTTCGACGTTTGCCATGTCATCAACCTCTTGTGTGAAACTACTTGGAATGACGAAGGACGATTGAAGAATGAGGAATGGTGGATGTCGCTCGCGCAGCGCAGGCGCCTGCGCCACGTGTCGCTCTGCTTTTTTTTATGAATAAAATAGCAATAATTCCTTAATTCGACATTCGCCATCTTTCTTGTTGGAGTTTTTTTCTTTGATCAGACTGACTGCCCTTTCGCCAGCGGCTGCCGCTCCTGGGAATCCATCATCAAAAAAGTTGCCACAAAAAGACCCAGTTTGCAATTAAATTATACTTCTTGCCAATATTCGACTTGATACCGGCATGATCCTGCTTATTATATTTTTCTTCCGGATTTAATCTGTTTTTTGCTTGACAGGTTA
>JASFSK010000067.1:0-12321 GCA_050114455.1 Desulfobacterales bacterium
ACGATGCCGATGGCCAGCACGAGGCCGAAGAGGGTCAGCATGTTCAGCGAAAAACCCATCGCCAACATGACGGCCAGGGTGCCGATCAGGGAAACCGGGATGGTCACCGCCGGCACCACGGTTGCCCGCCAGTCCTGTAAAAATATGAACAGCACCAGGAACACCAGGCCGGCCGCCTGAAACAGGGTCACAAAGACCTCTTCGATCGATTGTTCGACGAAGATGGTCGTGTCATAGGGGATCTTGTACTGCAAGCCTTCGGGAAAATAGGTCTGCAGCTCTTCCATAGTGGCGTACAGCTTTTGGGCCACATTCAGCGCGTTGGCCCCCGGCAGTTGATAGATGAGAACACTGGCCGACGGCTGGCCGGTCAGGCCTGAGGTGAGATCGTAGCTCTTGCCCCCTAAATCGATGCGGGCGATATCCTTTAGACGCGTGATGCGTCCGCCTTCGGCGGTCTTGATGATGATGTCATCGAACTGTTCAATTTCCGTAAGACGACCAAGCACGTTGACCGTGTATTGAAAACTCTGACCGGGAGGGGCGGGGGGTTGGCCGATTTGCCCGGCGGCCACCTGGACATTTTGCTCTCGTAGGGCGGCCAGCACGTCCTCGGTGGTCAGATCGCGGGACTTGAGTTTGGGGGGATCGAGCCAAATACGCATACTGTAGTCGCTGGCCGGAAATACACTGACGTCACCGACGCCGTCAATGCGGCTGAGCACATCGCGCAGGCGCAAGGTGGCGTAATTGCTCAGATAAAGCTCATCGAAACGGCCATCGGGTGAAAACAGGGAGATGATCAGCACAATATTGGTGGATTTTTTCTTGGTATTGACGCCCTGTCGCTTGACTTCCTCCGGCAGCTTGGCCTCTGCCAGTTTGACACGGTTTTGTACCAGCACCTGGGCCATGTCCAGATCCGTGCCGACGTCGAAACTGACCGTCAGGTTGTAAGAGCCGTCACTGGCGCTGGTGGAAGACATGTAAATCATATTTTCAACACCATTGACTTCCTGCTCGATGGGTGCGGCGACTGTCTCGGCCACCACCCGCGCGTTGGCGCCAGGGTAGGTAGTGGATACCGCCACCGTGGGTGGTGTAATCTCCGGGTACTGGGCAATGGGTAACACTCCCACGGAAACCGCGCCGGCAATCACGATCACAATGGAGATGACGCTGGCAAAGATGGGACGTTCGATGAAGAATTTGGAAATCATGGGTTTACTCCCTTTTCTCCACTTCTTTGTCAGGTTGAGAGTCATCGCCTTCCAACGGCGCTCCAGTGTGTGTTGCCAGATCTTGCCCGGCTTGTGAGGCCGCTCTGAGGGCCGAAGCCGTGAGCGCTTTCATGTCGGTTTGCTCTGGATCGACCTTCGCGCCCGGCCGGGCACGCTGGAGACCGTTGACCACCACCTGGTCATCAGGCAGCAAGCCCTCTTCGACCACGCGCAGGCCGTCCTCGAGTCGGCCCATCCGAATCGGCTTTTTTTCTACCACATTTTCACTGTTGACTGTCAGTAGGTAACGACCGCTCTGGTCCGAACCAATCGCACGCTCGGTCACCAGCAAGGCATCTTCCCGCTCTTCGACAGGCATGCGGAGACTGACAAACAGACCCGGCATAAGCACCGGTTGAGGACCTGGATTGGGGAAAACGCCTCTCAGCTGCAAAGTTCCGGTGGCGGCATCCACCGACGATTCGGCAAAGTCAAGTATACCCTCGTGAGGATAGCCTTCCTCGTTGGCCAGCCTCAAAAAAAGCGGGATGTCGGCCTTGGCCTCGGTATCATCAGTGGAATCCGGTGCGTTTTTTTCTGTTTCACGGCGATTCATGGCCATCACCTTGAGCAGATCCCGTTCGTTTAGGTTAAAATAAGCATACATGGGCTCAAAGCGGGTAATCCTTGTCAGTAAGGTAGGCTCACTTTCGCCGACCAGGTTCCCCACGTCCACGAAATTACGGCTGATGCGGCCGGCAATCGGAGCCGTCACTTTGGTGTAGCCCAGATCCAGGCTGGCCTTCTCGACTTTGGCCTTGGCCCGCAACACGGCCGCTTGAGCAACGTCACGCTCCCCGCGCCATTTGACCACATCTGTCTCGGCGCCCGCCTTTTGTTTGAACAGTTTTCGGGCACGGTCATACTCGGTCTGAGCACGTTTCAGCATGGCCTCAGTGCTTTCCAGCTCTGCTTTGGCTGCATTGAGTTCGGCTTCATATTCCCTGGGATCGATAACAAACAGCAGATCACCTTTCTCAACCGCTGTACCGGGAGCAAACTCTCTGCTTTGCAAAAAACCGGCGACCCGGGCGCGTATTTCGACCTCTTCGAACGCATGGGTATTGCCGGTGAATTCAAGATAATCAGTAATCGCCTTTTGCAGAGGTTTTGCCACGGTCACCTTGGGCGGCGGCGGTTCGACATACTCATTTTTCTTTCCGCAGGCCACAATCGTCCAGATACACCATAAAACGGTTGCGGCTACAAAGCCGTGTTTCAGGTTGATTGCTGGGGCGGATCTTTTCATGCGGCTCCTCCTTGGCTTGATGTCTGGTTCAAAATACTGCAAATATATAATATAGTCAACCTCGTGTTTGGCAATCTCTTCTATGGCTTATAATGCCTGAGCTTAGGTAGATTACTATTTTGCTGCTTGTGTGTCGGCACCTTCGAACCGGAGATATTTGAAAATATCAGAGCTTTTTTCATCGATATGAACACCATCCGTTTAGCGTTAGTGGACCCAAAATACCTGACAAAACAAATAGAAAATCGGCATATTTTTTGCATTTCAAATATCAGCTGTTCTGATGCTAGATCAGATTTAAATGGCACTCGGGTCAAGCTTCATGAAATGACGATGGCGGATTTTGGAAAATAGGTGGTTTAATAGATCAAAAGTTTAGAAAATTGACACTTAAATCAAAAAATAGACTATAATAACAGATGGTAATTGTTCTTGAATAGACCAAACCCGATAATATAAACGATAAGTCTTGACTTTTTAGCACGAATTTAGTTCATTCACTGGATTACAAACTTGAACGGAAGGGAAAATTATGGCCAGGGCTGTCACTAAGAATAATTCTATGGATAAAAGATCAGAATCTAGGGGTGCTCCCAAAGGATTTCACGGTGCATCTATAAAATTGGTTGGTGTCCCTTTATATCAATTCAAGTTAAAAGATTCATCGGAAAACGGCGCCAGCATCCTGGTAAAAGAAGATTCATTTATGCTGAATTATCTGGAAGTCGGACAAAATTTAAAAATCAATTTTTCTTCAGAACTTGAATCCGACCATAATGGCAACTTTGAAACAGAAATCGTGCACATCACCAAAGTAGAAAAAGGTCGATACAAGGGGCACTATTTGGTGGGTGTAAAGATTCTGGACAAAACAGATACGTCATGAAATAGAGAATTCTCAAGCCTATCCAAGCTGGGCATGTCTAAGAATATTCGTCTGGAGTTATAAAAATGCAAACCATCGGCAATTATCTTAAAAGCGGACGGGAGGCTAGAAATATCAGATTGAGTGAAGTGGCTCGATCTACGAAAATTTCAAAATGGTACCTAGATTGTCTCGAAAAAGATGAATTTGACAAGATCCCGGGAGGCCCATATATCAAAGGATATATTGCTTCTTATGCATCGTATATCGGGATAGAAGAAGATGAGATTCTAAAACGGTACGACTCCCTGCAGCTTAACAATCAAGAAGAAGATGAAGTCCAGGATCTGCGGACTCAAAACAGGGCCAAACAAAAATCAGAAAGCACCTTCTTCGGCAAGAAACACCTGCTGATCCTTAGCATGGCAATTGGGATACTTTTTATTTCCGGATTTATTTTTTATTCATTTCAAAATCAAAGCCATATTGCTGACCAGTTACAGGACACCCAGGAAATAAAAACGCCGCCCCGGCCCGTTGTTGAAAAAGAAAACAACGAATCCGGGACCAGCCCACTTAAAGATTCCGCTCTAACCGTCAGCTCAAAGGAAAAAACCCTGCCGAAATCTCAGGATACGGCTGGGACGAAGAGTTTGGCACGGTTACCTTCTGAAATAAAAGTTGATAAGATCCATCCGCCAGCATTGCCAGAAAAAAACAGGGCTTCCGCCAAAATAGCACTCAGAAAGGAACCCGCGATCCTTGACACCTTACCCCTGCTCGAGGCCGTCAACGATAGGACTGCGGCGGCGGTAGCCTCAAAAACCACATCCAGCCAGGATACGCCCCAGGCTGTAGATAAGAATTGGGTGCAAGCCCAAGCAGATCTGTCATCGACAGCGTCAGATAACTTGAAGGTTGTCAGAGCTGTGGCCGCAAGTGATATCCAAAATAAAAACCCCGCTAATATAGCCAACGCTTTTAGATGGTCAATGGAGAGGGTTTACATCTGGAGTAGGATAGAATGCAAGCAACCGCCGTCTTCGATTCGGCACATATACTACTTTGAAGGACAGAAGGTCAACGATATTGAATTAAAAATCAAATCTCCCCAATGGAGAACCTGGAGCTATAAAACCCTTTTTGACGAGCGTTGGATCGGCCAATGGAAAGTGGACATTACTTCAGTTGAGGGAGAGTTGCTTCAAAGTATTTTTTTTGAGGTGAAATAAAATTGCACCAGACTTCCTGCCATGATTGTTCCATCGAGCAATGAATCCGCATCTAATGTATAATTGGGATGATCCCCTGGACAAATGGAGTACGCAAACCGTTTATTCAATTTGATTCAGCTTCCAGATTTATAAGAGTCCCCTTATAGCATCTTCTGCGGCAAGGTTTCCCGCACGAGACGCTCGGATATAGATTGGGTCTCACCCCATGAGATACAGCCGGTGGGACAGACCGAACCGCACGCCGGTGCCTGGCCGTTGCTCAGACGCTCAACGCATAGATCGCATTTGACGGCGGTCTCCTGTTCATCATTATACTGCATGGCCCCGAAGGGACAGGCTTCCAGACATTCCTTACAGCCGATGCACAATTCAGGGTCGATAAGAACCAGACCTATCTCATTTCTTGATATGGCGCCTACCGGGCAAGCCTCTTTGCACGGCGCGTGGGCGCAATGGTGACAATAGACCGGAAAAAAATCAGATGATTTTTCAATCACCCGCACCAGTCGCGGTCCAACACCCAATTCATGTTCCTGCTTGCAAGCCACCTCGCAGGCATGGCAACCCATGCAGTCTTTCCTGTAAAACATTAAAGAGACTTTTGACATTGCTGCTCCTCCTCGTCATCGTTTAGGGCGTCAAGGATCATTTAATTCGTTTTTTTTTAAGAACTTGTTTGTCCCCGGACGCAGCGGACATGATATTCGTTCGACTCATAATAACTTAACACGCAGGCACCGGCGATATACTGCATAAACACGTTCTCAGATTCGTGGAGCCGATAGCGGGATCCATAGTTTCATGGGCATTGTCCGTCAGCATATTGATATTGGAGATGTTCCAGCCATGGCCGTGCTCTTTGATTTCCGGGTACCACCATCCATGTTCAGCAACAATCACCCGCGGATCGATACCGTCGTTGAGTTTAGCGCGCTCTTTGGCACCGCCGCGCGGGGATTCGATGTAGACCCAATCTCCTTCCTCGATCCCATGCTTTCTGGCGGTGTCCGGGTGGATTTCCACGATGGGATCGGGACGGATTTCCCGCAGCCAGGGGATGTTGCGGTTTGCGGAGTGGAAAAAGGTCGGAGTGCGCAGGCCCGCATCGAGGATATAGGGGTAGCGATCCAGCAGCTCCGGTTTGGATACCGGGCTTTCGGGAAGCTCCGTGTATTTGGGCAGCGGGTCATAGCCCCATTTTTCCAGCACGGTTGAGTAAAGTTCAAATTTTCCCGTGGGGGTTGAAAAGCCCCGTTCCTTATATTTATGATAAACCATTTCCCCTTTTAAGTACCCGACTTTCTTAAACTCCTCCCAGGTAAGTCCGGCAGGCTCCAGAAGGTAGTCAAGGGCATCGTCCACCGTTTCCCACCATTTCTGGCCCATTTTTTTGCCAAGCTCCTGGAAAATTTTGTGGTCCTGCCAGGCCTCACCGATCTCCACGCATTTCTGTCTGGCAATGACAAACCCATGTCGCTTCCAATTATCCGCCACATGATCCTGCTCCAGCCAAGTGCCGGCTGGCAGGAAGATGTCGGCCAGATCGGCAGTCGGTGTCATGAAAAAATCAATAACCGCTAAAAATTCAAGTTTATCAAGCGCCTGGTAAACTTCCCCGGCGTTGGCCCGTGTCATCACCGGATTGGTACCGCACAGCAATCCGGCCTTCAAGGGATAGGGCTTGCCGGTCAGAATGGCTTCCCAGGCAACTTTGGGCGTGATAAAGGCCACTCGAGCACCTAACTTATATTGATCGCCGCCCAGACGTTTGGCCCTTTGTTCCTTAGAGAGATCCTTGTGGCGTGAAAATTCAGCCACCGTTCGTGTGGGGGGGTTGACATAAAGGACGTTACCGCCTGGTGCATCCAGGTTGCCGGCAGCGGCCATCAGTCCGGCGATGGATCGGGTGCAGTCGGCGCAGTTATTGGTCTGCTCGGTGGGTACACCCCAGTGGATGCAGGCCGGTTTGGTTTTGGCGTACAACCTGGCGGCTTTTCGAATGAGTGCCTTGTCGACCCAGGTTATTTCCTGTACTTTCTCCAGCGGATAGTCTTGGACCCTTTCTTTGAAAGCCTCCCAGCCGTTGATGTAGTTCTCAGTAAACGCCCGGTCGTAAAGTTCTTCTTCGAGGATGACCTGATGGAAACCCATGGCCAGGGCGGCATCGGTGCCCGGCCGCAGCTGCAGCCAAAGGTCTGCTTTTCTGGCCACAAAACCCTTGCGCGGATCGATGCATATCAACTTGGCGCCTCTTTTATAGGCTCGCCAGAACCCTTCCCCCTTGTATTCATCCGGATTGGTCCACTGCGGGTTGCATCCCCAGGCCACGATACACTTGGGCCCGCCCTCGTAATCGCAGATAGGAAGATTTCCGAGAGTGACCAAAGTAGACGCCACCCGTGAAACATAGCACATATGCCCTGCTGTCAGCACATTGGGGGTCCCCAGCTGGTTGGCAAAACGGTACAGATGACTTTCATAATCTCTCCCCGTGCCCTGGCCGACCACGATTGACTCCGGTCCGTAATCTTCAATAACAGCATTGAACTTGTCAGCGATGGTATCTAAGGCTTCATCCCAGGAAATCCGTTCCCAGCCCTGCGGCGTTTTTCTCATGGGATGCAGAATTCGATCGGGATGATATGCCAGCTGGGTGACTGACAATCCTTTGCTGCACAGCGTTCCCCGGCTGATCGGAGACTCCGGATCGCCTTCGACCTTAGTGACCTTGCCGTCCTGCACATGGGCAATTACGCCGCATCCCCCGTGACACTGACGGCAGGCCGTTCTTACTTTTTTGACGTCACTCATCTTATACCTCCTAAATTTACTAACCGGATTAGAACTTCAAAATGCTCATTTAGGCACGAATCAAAACCGCTTGCGAATCTCATTTTCGACGGTCGTCTTGTTAGACCGTTGAGTCACTTCAATGGTTCTATTTTAGATTCTTCCTGAATTTTTCCCGTTTTTCATCCCTCGCAGCGAACTCAGCCAGACCTCCCGGGCCGAATTTCTTGACTTTAACCCCGCCGGAAAGTTTCGGGAAATCTTCCATGATGCAAAGTTCGTCAGGCAGTTTGTGCGGCGCAATTTGATCTTTCATTATTTCTCGAATTTCCTCCAGGGTGATTGTTTGATCTTCTCGGGGAATTACACAGGCACATATTGATTCGCCTAAAACAGGGTTGGGCGTGGCGACGACACAAACCTGGTCAACCTTTGGATGGTCAACGAGCAAGGATTCAAGTTCATGAGGATATATTTTATATCCGCCACGATTTATCAAATCCTTTGTGCGGCCGTAAATTTTGATAAAACCGTTTTCATCCTTCGACGCCAGATCCCCCATATACAGCCAGCCATCGATAATCTGTTTTCGGGTTTCGTCAGGATTCTTCCAATAACCCTGCATGACATGCCAGCCTTTGATGGTCAACTCGCCGATTTCACCTTCCTCGAGCTCTTGATGGTTGGATGGCTCTACGATCCGTATGCGGGTGTCAGGAACCGGACGGCCGATGTACTTTTCCCGGATTTCCAGAGTCGACGGATAGGGACATATGGTTCCCAGGCCCGGTCCGACTTCGGATGCTCCCCAGAAGGAGGTTAGATAAACCCCCATCTCTTGTTCAACCCGCGTTATCAAGCCCTCGGGGGCGATCATACCGGCGATCAGGCCGGCTCGCAGAGAGCCAAGGTCATAATTTGAGCGGTTTTTATGATTTAACTCTAAAATATAGTGGGTAGGAGCGCCCAATTGCAGCGTGATATTGTGCTGTTCGATGAGTTGGAACGCTTTTTCCACTTCGAATTTATCCATTAAGACGACGGTGGCCTGCAGCAATATGGGCTGGATCAGGATCGCGCCGCAGCCATAGGAATGACTCATGGGTAAAAAACCGATAAAGATATCTTCAGCGCAAGCCTTTATCCCTGCTGAGTATTCCCATCCCGCCCTGACCGCTGCATGATGGGTTATCATTGCACCTTTTGGTTGGCCCGTCGTTCCGGAAGTGTAAAGCAGCATTGAAAGGTCATGTTTGGGATCGATATCCACCGATGCAAGTGTTTTTTTCAGCCCCTTGTTTATCAAATCATAGAATGAATATGTGCCCTTATTTTTACTTTCACCAACAGGGAAAATAAATTCGAGGTTGGGCAACTCATTTCGAAAGTTAAGGATATCGTCATGATGATTTCTGCCATCCCATTCGCCAAAGACAAACACCGCTCTGGCCTCCGAATTATTGAGTATGAATTGGGCCTCGGTCTTGCGATATATTGGATTCACCCAGGCAACGATGACACCTAATTTCTGCAACGCATAAAATGCAACCATGAACTCAATGGAATTGGGCATATAAACGGCGGCACGGTCCCCTTTTTTCAATCCGATTTCTGTCAAACTGACAGCCAGCGCATTGGCCATTGAATTTAACTCGCTGTAGGTTTTTCGAATTGCCCCATCGATCACAGCGATTTTACCAGGAACTTGAGCGGCGCCTTTTTCTAATACTTGTCCAACGCTAACTGATTCGTAGATCTTCATTTTATTGCCTTGTGCCTGAGGGTTAAATCAGCGACCACCAGTAGAGTACATTCGGGGGCAAAAGGATGTCCCCTGAAAGGAGCCCGGGTCACCCTGCTGCTGGTAGCCGCTGATTTTTGAGGGTTCAGGATTCAAAGGTTCAGATATCAAGACACTTTTTTCTTTATCAATTCTATCTACTGGTTTGATTTGCCTCCGTTCGTGTGAAACGAAGATTGATTGCAGCTGCAACCGTTTTTAAAATTTCATTGATTTTAGGTTTATTAGCCGCACTCACTTGCTGCTTGAGTCCTACCGTCCAGATGGCGGCCTGCAAATCGGGTCGATAGGCTTTCAGCGGCACCGCAAAGGCGACGATGCCCTCGATATATTCTTCATCGTCAAATGCGATACCGTTTTCTCTGATTTTTAAGATATCATCTTTTAACATTTTCCGATCGGTACAGGTTTTACAGGTAAATTGCTTTAGGGCATTTTCAGTCACAATATGGTCAATCTCTTCGTCGGAAAGTTGACACAAAAGTGCCTTGCCTCCGGCACCGGCCAATAAAGGCAAGCGCATGCCAATCTCTGCAGAAATTTTGATATCGTTTGCAGTGTCGACCTTGTCGACGATGATCGCTCGCATTTCGGACCGGATTCCAAGAAATGCGGATAGACCTGTCTTGCGGTTTATCTTTTCCAGATAGGGGTGGACGGTTTGAATGAGGTCGGACTTTTTACCATTTGAATTGCCCAACAGGTAGAGAAGTGTGCCAAAATGGAATTTACCGTCGGGGTATTGTTCAAGGACGCCAATATATTTAAGGGTGTGAATCATATTGAAAACCGTGCTTTTGTTCAATTCCAGTAGTTTGGAAATTTCACTAATGCCAAGAGAACGCTTTGAATCCGCAAAAAGCTGCAGAATTAAAAAGCACTTGTCGATAGCAGGGACTCTTTTAAATTGAGACTTCACGGTGACTTTCCCCAAAAATTGTTCTCTATAAAAAACGTACGTTCTATCCAATAAACGAATTAGGGATTCATGTCAAGGAAAAAGGGGGCATGGCTGGAGGTAAACACCGGTGGGTCGCGACGGATGATCGGGGCAATGGCCGCATGACGTTTGAATTTGTTGTCAAGAAACCTGCGGATATGCTGCCGATTCCAGTTAGCAGGGTGTTGGAAACGGCGGTACAGGAAAAGATCTCCACTGTCCAGTGGTGATGCATTCAACACATCTGTCCGAGGACCATAGGCCGGCAAATTGAAAATGGCCAGGTTTAAAAAAGTAATGATTTCACTGTTGCGGACCGTGAATTCAAGCGTTTTTATTGCATCTGCTTCAGTTTCCCAGGGCGTACCAAAAAGGAGGTATGCATAAATGGCGATACCGGCGTGCTTTAAATTTTCCAGCGCCTTTTGCGCAATATTCAAATCCATGCCTTTGCAAAATCCATCCAGTACTTCCTGGGAACCTGACTCTAAACCGATTTGCAGCATGACGCAGCCGGATCGCTTCAACGCTTTGCAGAAGTCCAAATCCGCCAGGTGCCGGGTCACGCGTATAAACCCATACCATGGCACATCTAATGATTCCCGACTCAGAGTGTTCAGCAAGGCCGGACTCAAGGCATTGTCCGTAAAGTGCACCAAGGAGGGCTTTAAGCGCAGTATCAGCCTCTTGAGTTGGATGACAACCTGATTGGGGACGATTGGGCGGTAGGGATTCGCCTCTGCACGCTCCGGGCAAAAAGCACAGCGGCGCCAATAACAACCGCTGGAGGCGCTGTAGGGCAACACAAAACCGGGGGATAAATACGGCAGCGGTAATAGTTTGCTGAAATCGGAAATGTCCGGTCCGCCGGAATACGCCACATCCAGCATGGACATGAGCGCCGCCTCGCCTTCCCCGGCCACCAGCTGGTCGATGATCCCGTCAAACGGGTTTTTCCAATCCGCCCGTCTCAGCCAGGAGGTGATCAGCCCACCGCCCAAAACTATCGGAATATCCGGTTCAAGCCGTTTCAAGACCCCTATCATGGCGAAGGTGCACAGGGCCTGGCTTAAAAAATTCAGTGAAAAGCCGGCCAGTCGGGGGCGACCATTTTCCAGAGCCTTGACCAGCCGCTTTTCGAAATATGGATAAAAAGAATTTTTTTCCGGATACTCATATGCCCGGATGAGATCGCTACTTTTGACCGGAGAAAGACGACTATCCTGATAATTGGCCAGACTCACCTCGGTGTTCCCGGCCCCGTCCTGCATCATCAATACCCGATTCAGTTCATAAACGGCTTGCTTGTAACGATCCAGATTCCCAAATGTCGTCGAATTACTCAGGGCTGCCAGGTTGCGCTTTGCCCTTCTAACCGCTCGACGTGTCCAGGTATCTCGGGCGTGCAGAGGACGTTGAGCTAAAAATAAAAGACCTTCCAGATTGGCATCAATGATGTCGGTTTCCATCCGATACCGTTTCAGCGCACCGGCCAGTTTCGCTATTCCCGGCGGCGGCTCGCAGGGCCTGACCACCGGCGGATGGATTAACAGGATTTGATTTGCGTTCACTCGCAATGTATTTTCATACCCCAAATTAAACTGAAACGCTCGGTCAATTTTTCCGACGTCCCATGGCGAGCTGTCATATCATAGGGCCCGAGGGCCCACAACCAATGAATTGAGTTAATTCACCAATAATTGCCTTGATTTTTCTCAAAATGGTGTTACTATTGAGACAATCAATAAAGGCCCGTTCTTAATTGACGGGCCGGTTTCGTTCTTAAGGAAAGATTCATCTGTCATATTGACACCCGTAAGTATGGAACTATGAGAATTTTATAAAGGAGGATGTCACTATGGCTGACGGAATTGTAAAGTGGTTCAACAGCAGTAAGGGTTACGGCTTTATTGAGCAGGAAGACGGCCCGGACGTATTTGTTCATCACTCAGGAATCAATGCAACTGGTTTCAAGTCCCTTTACGAGGGTGACCGGGTTACCTTTGACATAGAGCAGGGCCAGAAAGGCCCAGCAGCAGTAAATGTCACTGTGCAATAAATCCATACTGTAAAGTAAAGGAAAAAAGGCATCCCAAGCGATTTAGCGGGATGCCTTTTTAATTTATGATTATGGAGGTGTGTTGGCCAGAATATCATTTTG
>JASFSK010000068.1:0-12291 GCA_050114455.1 Desulfobacterales bacterium
CTGTTAGACGTCCTGAGTTTCTATTAAGTTTACCGGAAAATGACATGTTGGAAGTTTTTATTTCAATCCCGTCTAATTTTAAATCGGCATTTGACGCACGGAGATCAAAGGCAGCTTTGGAAACCTCGTTTTCCCCGTTGGCGATTTGGGCCGTACCGTCTAGAGTCAATTGTGGTAATTCAATCGATTCAGCGGCAGAAAAAATTCGAACTCCGGCAACCTTCAGTGCATAGAACACATCGATTGTTTGCTGGTCTGATTTGGCTGATAGCTTAAATTGGGGGATGGATGATGTAACCTTGAATTGCTCGCTTGATAATCGGACTTTTTGGAGGAGGGTGCCTTCAGCTTCATAATCACTGACCTCGCACTGCCAGCGGCCGGATTGATGATATTGCACCCCAAACCGGGCTTGTAGCTGCAAAGGGTTTTGGATCCTTAGCGGCAGTGAAAGGGGCTCTTTCTCTGGTGATGGTTGCAAAACAGCAGTAAAATTGCCGGTGCTCGCCAACATTCCCTGGTTCCGTGTAATCGTACCATTAAAACCGGACAACGTCACCAGGGCCGGCCAAACCAATGATATCCCACTGCCGGACATTTGCCATTGATCGTCATTTTTTTGCACAAGATGGACATTTAAAGGGGCCTTCCGGCTGGGGGAAGCAGTGTCGTTTTGGAATTTAAAGGAGCCGGCATGGATTTTATAATGCTCAAGAATCATCGAGGCATTGACTGCTGAAAGGCGCAAAGGCGCCCAGAGCAGATCCGCCTTTGCCCGCAAGGTCATCTCGCCTGATATCGCCATATCCACTGTTTGACTGGTTAGATCGGCAAATCGCTTCATATCCAGTTTTTCGGACTGGATATTCAGTGCACACCTCCGTTGAGATCGATCCAGATTGAACGAAGCCGAGATTTTAGCGCCACGCGGATACAAAAAGGCGACCCCACCCAGCCGATTCAAACGGGGGTCCCGGGCTACGATCTCCAGCTCAAAGGGCAACCGGTAATACTGGTCGTTATATTCTAAAGTTATCCGTGAATTGCGGACTGCCAGATTCCCCAAAGAAATTAGAGGTGAAGATTCATTTGATGTCGATGTATCCTGGGACGGCGCACCCATTAGAATTTTTTCGATATCAACGCCGGGTAGCTGAATTCGGCCATTCGCTACAACTCCGTAAAGTTCAATTCCGTTCAGGGTTAATCCATCAATTTCTTGTCGAAACAGTCCCCGGGGAGAATAGTCGACCTGCGCAGACCGGATTACCATGGCCGGATTACGGCCCGAACCGATCCGCAGGACACCCAGATCAGCGCCAAACAGTCCGATGTTACGGACACTGAAATTGAAATCCGAAATTCCTGCTTTGGTGATAATTTGTGGAAGAACCCTGGACTCCAGATAGTGAGGCAGGTAAAAATATAATCCGGCCAACAGGCCGATCACCAGTAGAATAAGTAAAAAAAGAACACGCAAGATGACGGATATTTTAGGTTTCGACGACATACTTGCGTCTTTCAAACTCTTTGCAAAAAAGCGCTACGAGTCATACCGGATCCCACAGAATCATTTAAAATGAGATTTGCCTGTTTCAGCCGATCAAGGTTTCTGTTAATTTTAAACCCCTGAAGCGTATCCGCTTTCAAAGCCCCGCGTTTAAGGTCATAGGGAAGCCGTTGCATACAGACCACGGAGCAGTTCCCGCGCTCATGCACATTGATGACCAGCTTGTTGGCAATTAAATCCGCCACAGCCATTTTAATATCTGTCGTATCACGTTCTACAACTTGCGCCAGTGTCAAGGGTATCATTGCAAAATTGGCCTGGTGCTCGATCAGAAGATCGATATTATCCAGAGTGATACGGTTTGGCGTCATAAGCTCATTTAACAGGGCTTTTGCACCCCGGGTGGCGTAGAGAAAAACGCCTTTGCCATCCATATTCCCGAAAATTTGACCGTTGTCTGCGACGGCCTGGATGTAATCGGCAAAGCAGCCATGGGTTCGGGTCAAAGAATCGATAATCCCCATGACAGGTTGCCGGAAGCGGTAGTTCCTCCCTTGATGCAGGGAGACGATACTCGTTTCGGGTGTCAGATAAACGGAAACAACATTTTTATACTTTCCGGATGTTACATAAGCCTTGGCAATTTCTTCCACCCATTGCGATTGGCAATCCAGCGTCATAATATCAAAGGCAAAGGAATTCATATGCCGGTCATAAAATTTCAATGCTTCTTTAAAACGGTCAAACGTTCCCGCGGCTTTTTCTTCGGGATAAATTAGTTCGACAAGGGCATGTTGGACACGCGCCGCCGTGGCCGGAACTCTGTAGACGAGACTGCCGAGATGATTATCGATGATGATACCGTCGATATCATTGCTTGCACCCAATTGAAAAATTTGTTGAGCAGTTTCTGTTACGGGATCGTCTCCTGGGACGAACTCACTGCATCTATGAACAGCGTACCGCCCGGTATTGCCGGTATTTTTGGCGTTGCTAATCGTTTTTAGGGCCGTGGCCAATGAGTCGTCTCCAAAAATAATGTTGGCCGTGTCATCAGGTTTGAAGGCTTTGGCGCGGTGGAGGTTTTCTGCACCGATAATGATCGTCAGGTCATCAGGTTTGAGAAATCCGGTCAGGGAGAGCATAAAAATGAGTTCAACGGCGACATTGAAACCGGGGCAGCCTGCATACAAATCAAATACAAGGGCATTGGGGCATTGATCACGAATAATTTGATAGGGGTACCTGATCAAAGGGCCGGGATCGTATTTATCGTCCCCAACATTGGTGGCGCCGATGACCAGCTTGATGCGGGAAGGATCAACGCCGTACGAATCGATGAGATCCTGCAGCGCCGTGACGCCGATGCGCTCATCAGCTCCGGCGGCCTTCCTGGTCCGGACGCCCATTCTTTCGACAATAGTTTTATTATTGACCGGAATACCACCTTTAAATTTTAAATTTTTCTGCTCATATACCGAATTGTCGACAACGACGCCACCATTCCATGCGCCATAGGCAATAATTTCCAGCACCGAATTCCCGGGCATTATGATTTCCCTTCAGTATTCACACTCAGGTATTGAAATTGAACTAAAAGGATGAGGTTGTAAGCGTCAGACGTTAAATCTGTAATTTATGATGTCACCGTCCTTGACTTCATACGTTTTGCTTTCAAGCCGGACGGTTCCTTTTTTTCTGGCGTCCGCATAAGTTCCGGCCGCCATTAAATCATCATAGGCCAAAACTTCTGCACGAATGAAGCCTTTTTTAATATCGGAATGAATGACCTCGGCTGCGTCCACCGCCTGGGTTCCTGTTTTAATGGTCCAGGCCCTGACCTCATCCTTGCCGATCGTAAAAAATGAGATCAATCCCAAGATATTGTAAGATTCTCGGATAATCCTGTTCATGGCGGATTCACCGATACTAAATTCCTTCAAAAATTCGGTAGCTTCTTCAGTGGACATCTGGGCAAGCTCCTGTTCGAGCTTTCCCCTGATCACCAGGCAGTTTTCCTGATCAGTGAGGTTGTCAATTTCCGGTATGTCACTGTTTTCTTCATCATTGTTGAATAACACCAGCAACGGTTTTGCGGACAAAAAGGTAAAGCCTTTTAATTCACGGGCGGAAGCAATCTCTGCCACTTTGCGCAGAGGAATTTCATTTTCAAGGTTTTTACGGCTATCGATGAGAAGGGTGTGTTCCCGGGAATTGGCTTTTTTACCACGTTTTTGATCCAGTTCTATCCGCTCCAAACGCTTTTCGACCACAACCAAGTCCGCCAGGATTAATTCCTGCTCCAGGTTTCTAAAATCTTCATAGGGTTTGGGATTTTCGAAAGCCGCCCCGCCATAATTGCGGATAACGTGAATCAAGGCATCGCACTCTCTTGTCGCTGCCCAGAAATACTGGTCTTTGGCCTGGTTTTTTGGGCTATTCCCGATACCAGGCAGGAAATATTCAACCTGGGCGTAAATGGTCTTTTGGGGTTGATACATCCCGCTTAATTTATCAATGCGGTTATCCGGAAGCCTTATGGTGCTAATGCGGTTCTCACCCTTGTGGGCCACGTCGGGCGAACTTTTTGTCAATGCTTCAAAAACAGTTGATTTACCGGACTGCGGCAGGCCGATGATTCCAAGTTTCATTATTTATTTCGCAATTTTTTAGTTGGTCTCCTGTTTTACTGATCCATCCAAGGTCACCACCCCCTTGGATTCAAAGGGAAGGGTGGTTGCAGGGGTTCGATTGCCTGCAACTCGGAGTTTACCTTTCAAACGATATTTTAACTCCTCAGATTCATGCAGACCGTAAATACTTCTGAACATTTTTATAACGGATGAATATACTGCTATCGTTACGAGCTCCGTGCCAAAAGAGGGTATTTTCACGGGGGTGTTGGAGACGCCGGCGGCAAAGGACTGCTCATTGATTTCTAGCTCTGTCTCTATTCCTTTTACATGAAGTTCCACATCATTGGCGTTTATGACCCGCAGCTGGATCTGAAAATGCGTTTCAAAGCCGGAAAAGTCCTCTACCCGAATGTCGGTCAGAGAAACACGCGGCGGCTCCAGAGGTTTTCCAATGCCAGCGCACCCTGCCAGAAGGACGGCACTGGAGAAAATAGCTAGTGCCGGGACGAGTCGGATCAACTTCATTGCAATGCGCCTAACCCGGATATACCGGAAAGATAAATATTGAGACATTACATTCCATTTATGGATATTTCAGGACAGCTCAGACGGTTTCAAATTTGAAATTTTGAAGTTTGAGTTTTTCAGGCTTTAATTTCCCAGTACGCCTTCGAGAAGGCCTTTGGCTTTTTTTTCAAATGGCTTCAGCTCTTCCTTTTCCAAGATTTTTTGGACTTCTTTGGACTCAAAAATCTCTTTTTCAATCCGCTGTTTGGTGGCCGTGCTCAGATCAGGACGAAATTTTGGCGCTGAAAATGTCCCGGAGACCAGCACCGGTACCATGATGCCGGAGCGCTCTTTTTTATCACCCTGTCCTTTGATGGTGGCAACCGCCTTTGGATCCACCCTAAAATCAAGGGTTTCTTTTACCAAATCAGCGGTCCCCACAGCGGTTATCCGGATAAAAGGAGATTTGATGCTGCTTTGGGGCGTATTGGCGACGCCGTTTTTAATCGTAAAAGGCACCATCAGTTCGGTGAAATCCGTCCGCGGTCGTTTTTCACCCTTTTTCGCCAAACCAAAGGCGGCACCGACATTACGTGCCATCGCGGACAAATCGATACCGACAATGGCGCCGTCGGTAAACCGCAAATCACCCTTACCGCTTAATGTTTGTTTGATTTTCTCTGGATTATCGCCGATCATGGCCATAGTGATGTCGGCGTTGGTGGCACCCTCCAGAAAGTCTTTTTCTAAAACATCTCTTAGCAACGGGCCTACCTGGACGTTGTTGATTCGCAAATTTATATTGCTGCGGGGCGTGTCCTTGGCAACATCCAAGACCGCCTTACCTGCGGCATTTCCCTGATACATGTTAAGCTTTAGAGGATCGAGGTTGAACACGCCATTATTGGCTTTGATCTGAAGCACGACATCTTCTAGATTGGCTTTATTGATCGTAAGTTTCGCTATTTTCAATGCACCGTCGAGTATCAGACGGCGCAGTGGCCCATAGTCGGGTTTTTTCCCTGCAGGTTCGGTAGGCTCTGATGACTTTTCCTCCGGCGGCGTATCGCCTTTGGGAGGCATGTATCGATCCAGATTGATTTGATCCAGATCAAGATCAAATTTGAGGTTTGGTTTCGAAAATTCAGCCACATCAGCTGAAAACTTCAACTTGGACTGGTCCAGCACCAAATTTCCTTTGGTCAGTGATACTTTCTGAGCATTTCCCTTTATATGAACGTTGAGGGCCACACGATTTAGCACCTCTGGATCTGTAGTGGCCACCGGAAATTCCTGTCCCAATTCCGACATGAGCTTTCGGGGCGAAAATTCGGCAATATCCATATCCAGATCAACTCCGGGACTCATAACAAGATTTTCAAGATTGCCTTTAAGCTGCAAAACCATCTGCCCAATGGCCTTTAAGGTTAGGTCAAGCTGAATTTTCCCTTCTTTCAAACCGGTTCCGACCGGCCCGACCACGCCCTCTACAGACAGGGGCTTTTTATCCAATTGGGCCGAAAACGCCAGCTTGACCGGACGATCCAACGAAACATCCGTTAGGGTCAGGCCTATTTCCGAAATTTCTTTTCTTGTGTTCGTGGTGTGGTCGATCCAAAGAGCCGAACCATTGTTAATTGAAATATTCTCGGCGGTCAGAGCGCTGATCGGGATATCCAAGCTACTCCGGCCAGTTTCGGACGGCGCCGACCTCTTATCAGGTGAAGCTTCTCCTGCAGGTCTCGGCTGGGCCCAATTCTCCATTCCTTTCTTGTTTTTAACCAAAACAATCTGCGGCTCATTTAGAACAAAACGCTTGATTTGAATGTCTTTGCTGATCAAAGGCCAGAGTTTTACCCTGGCTTCAAAGGATTTCACCTTGACAAAGTCTTCCTCAGTGAATCCATCCGGGTTGCCCAAGCGGAGGTTTGAAAAAGAAACGCCGGCCCAGGGGAAAAGGGACAGCTTGAGATCGTCACCCACCGAAAAGGGCCGTCCGGTTGCTTCGGTCACTTTGCTTTCAAGAAGAGGTTTGTATTTGGCGACATCGACAAACATGGGGATAAGAATCAGAGCCGCAATGATGACCACCACAAGGCATCCTAGTATAATGGCTCCCCATTTTAAAAATTGCTTCATCATTTTCTCCTTTCACGGCACCCGGAGCATATCCGATTGGGTTATTGCGTTTAAAAAATTTAAACTAGTCACCTTCCATGCCCGTGTCAAGCAGGTTAGGGGCAGCTGCAGGGAAGGCGTCAACTCCCTTCATAAGTCGCCGGCAGGGTTCAGATATAAATCAATGTCCTGTGGCCACACGGTAACGGTAGAGCCTTTTCAATTCTCATCCCGCCAAGGCGGGATGGCTTATGAAGGGAGTTAGTATGACGTAATCCTGCCTGCACTTTCAATGTGATTGCTAATTTGCGCTATGGTCTTGGATAGCTTTAATCACAAATGGGAATATATGCTCGACAACCACCTGGTATCCTTCAGCTGTAGGATGAATGCCGTCGGTCTGATTGAGGTTGGGTTTGGCAGCGACACCGGTTAGAAAAAACGGGATCAGCCCGATGTTTTCTTCTTTGGCCACTTCCGGATAAATGGCCTCAAAGGCGGAGATATATTCTTCTCCAAGGTTTCGACCCATTTGCATGCCGCCGAGCAAAACGGTCACTTCGTGGTGCTTAAGCTCCCTGACGATGCTGAGAATGTTTGATTTTATCAATTCAGGGTCGATTCCTCGAAAGCCGTCGTTAGCGCCGATGACCAAGATGACGATATCCGGCTTTAATTTTAAAACCCATTTAATTCGAGCAAGGGTTCCGCTGGATGTTTCCCCACTGACACCGGCATTGACGACCCTGTAATGATAGCCGTTCGACTGCAATTTATTTTCGAGAACTGCCGGATATGCCAATTCTTCCGTCACCCCTAACCCTTCAGTGAGGCTGTCGCCAACAGCCACGATAGTGCCCTTGTGGTCAGGGGCCTTTTGCTCGCTGGGAGGTGCGGGTTCTTGGTTGCATCCCGCCATTAAAAAAGCCAGAAATAGAAAAAATAACAAACTAGGTGTAAACTTTTTTATGGCATTTATATGAAACTTCATGGAATCTCGAATGATGTTGGCAAGTGACGAACGGTAGATGTCGCTCTCCGAGGCGTAGGCTTCGCGCCGCACTTTAAAAATATAAAATAGAACATAATTCCTTGATTCGACATTCGTCAATCGTACTTCGTAGTTCAGTGACCTCATTCCTGGCTTTGATTTCTTAAAAATGTCACCGGCTTTTGCCGCAAAATTGAAATGGACGGCAACAGTCCGACAGCGACAATCAACAGGACGGTGCCGGCAATTAAATAAAGGCTTTCCGCGAGATAAAAATTATATGAAATATCAAAAACTTTGGAGCAAATTAACCAACTGCAGGTCTGGGAAAGACTTAGGGCCAAAACGGCACTTACCATGCCCAAAAAGAAATTCTCAAGGGTAAATACGGCCATCACAAAAGCACTTTTGGCTCCCAGAATCTTATAGTACACTGCCTCTTGGATTCTGGCAAATCGGGTGGCCAAAACGGAAGAAAGAATGATCAGTAATCCGGCAGCCATGCTGAATAAAGCAAAAAAGCGAACAATCAACGACAATTTTTTCATCACTGCGGTGAACACCTTGAGGGTTTCGGTAGCGTCAATGGCACTGATATTGGGAAAATTTGCCACAATTTTTGTTTGAATATCCGCTATCCGATTCATTGGAACATTGACAGCCGTAAAAATGGTTTGGGGGGCGTCGCGAAGTGTATTTTCAGGAAATACAAAATAGAAAAACGGCCGAATGGATTCCCTGGTGCGGGTGCGAATGCTGGATATTCTGACTTGAAGCGGAACGCCTTGAATGTTGAAAGTAATGCGGTCGCCAATGTCCATATCTTTAATTTCAGCCACTGTATCCATCACTGAAACCTGCATATCTCCCCATTTGCTGTTGTGCAGTTGGGAGCCTTTGACAATTTTCTCATCTTCGAGCAAGTCGTCACGATAGGTGAGATTGAATGTTCTGGCAAGATTATCGCGGCGACGTTTGCGCTCTTTTTGCCGGTCTATTTTTTCACCGTTAATCGTCAGAATCCTGGCCCTGATAATTGGATAATATTCGACCTCCATACCCAGGACGTCGGAAAACTGGTTCCTTTGGTCAGGGAGGATGTCCAGAAAAAACAGATTGGGTGTATTTTCCGGATAAGATTGGACAAAGACGGCATCCAGATTTTTTTCGATTTGATAGATAGCAAAGAGAACTGTTAGGGAGGCCGTCAGGGTGATAATGATCGGTTTCGTAGCGTTTTTCGGCCGGTACAGGCCTTTGATGGCTTGACGTACGATTAAAAATTTTGCGCTGAATCGTTTCAGTAACCACAATACAGCATTGGCCAACCCGGCGGTGATCAAAATCAGGACAACCACTCCGCCGACAAAGTACAATCCAGTCTTAAAATCTTGGACTTGCCATAGAACCAACAGCCAAAAAAAGGTGATAAGCAAAAGGGCAATCAGGTAAAAGGGCCACCTTTTTTGAGTGGCGCTGGTTTCTTTTCTGAAGACTGCTACCGGTTTGATGTCTTTGAGTTGATAGAGCGGCAGAAATGAATACAGACCCACAACGAGAACTCCCAAACCGAGTCCCTGTAAAATCGCCTGCCAGGCGATGTGCAGTTGAATATCGGGCGGTACAAACTCGACAATAAGTATCGTCAGGGCATTTTGAAGGAAAAATCCACCGCAGATTCCCAGCAATGTTCCCCCCAGCCCCAGGATAGAAAGAATAGCAATATAATGGCGGGTGAAGAACCGACTGGTAGCGCCAATGGTTTTCATGATTGCGATGGTTTTTTCGTTCTCCTTTATAAATGCGACCAGGGTGCTCTGAATACCGACGCCGGCCAGCAGGAGTGTGAAAATTCCAATAAGACTTAGAAAAAAAAGTAGATTGTCTAAAAACCGCTTTATGCCGGATCTTGCCGTTCGGAAAGTATCCACATGTTCCTGTTCTTTATCGGCAACAGCCCGCAACCGTTCGGCAATCGAATCGATTTGACTCTGATCGGTGACTTTGATCAAATAATTATATCTTACCCTGCTTCTTTTCTTCAGGAGGTTCAGCCGGTCCAGATCATGGACGGAAATAAAAATCCGAGGTCCCAGAAAGAAAAAATTTACCGGCTGGTCTGGTTCGGCAACAACCACATCACTGATTTTGAGACTGGTATCCCCCACACGCAGGCGGGCACCCACTTCAAGTTTTAAACGATCGAGTAGGGACTGGGCCACAATAATGCTGCCCGGATTGAGAACGTTGCTGAAATCCCGGCCTGATTTCAGCACCACCTTACCGTAGAAAGGATACCCCGATTCGACCACTTTGAGCTTTGCCAGTAACGATTCTTGATTATCCTGCGACCTCACCATCGAATAAAATTCCCAGGTCCGCGTGCCGCTAATTTCATTGCCCGCCTCGAGGTGGGCGACAGCATCAATGATGGCAGGCGATAAAGCGTAGTGCGAATGAATGATAATGTCCGCAGCCTGCAGTTTTTTCGCATCTTTTTGCATGGAGGTCCGCACGCTGGCAGAAAAACCATTTAGGCAAATTAGGGTGACGATGGACAACGCGACGCATAGCACAAATACAAACGCCTGTCTGCGTGACCGGATAATCTGTCGTCCGATGAAATGGATATGCAAAAAGTTTTTGTTCAATTTACCGGGTTATCCGCATCATAACTCTGATGTAATTCGGCCGTCCTGAAGAACGATCATCCGATCGGCCATTTTGGCGATGGCATTGCTGTGGGTCACGAGTACCAGAGTGGTGCGGGATTCCTTCTGGTATTCAAGCAACAATTCAAGAATGGCCCGACCGTTTTCGGAATCCAGGTTGCCGGTTGGTTCATCGGCAAAGATTATCTTGGGATTATTGATCAGCGCTCGGCACATGGCCACCCGCTGCATCTCACCACCCGAAAGCTGGTGGGGAAAGTTGCCCCTTCGTTTGTCAAGACCCATGCGGCGGATCAGCTTGATTGCCTTTTCCCGTGCGGCCGGATCGCGTTTGAGTTCAGCGGGAAACATTATATTTTCTAATGCGGTCAGCGAAGGAATCAAATGAAAAGACTGAAACACAAAGCCGATCAGTTCTTTTCGTAGTTGGGCGAGATCATCCTCGGCCTTATCGGTGATTTCTTTTTCCTGTAGAAAAACCTGGCCGGAAGTTGGTTTATCCAATCCCGAAAGCAGGCTTAGCAGGGTCGTCTTGCCGCTGCCGCTGCTTCCCTCCACGACCAAGAATTCACTCTCTGATACGGACAGAGAGACATTGTCCAACACACGAATCTCCCGGTCATCAACGGTATAGGTTTTGGTTACCTGTCTTGCTTCTACGATGTTCATAGAGAGTTGATAGTTATTATCTTAACGAGTTATGGCATAAAGCAGCATGCGGTTTGTAATCTGCCAGCATCGAGCATCCAGAATCCAGCATCATGATTTTCCAACTTTTACGCATTTCTGTGTCACATTCGGGCTTGCCCCGATTTTTTGATGATTAATGGAAGAGGTCTGAAGTTCCAATCAATCATTCTTTTTTTGAGACATTGCACGCTGCAATTTCTCACCCAAAGATCCCATTGAGGATTTCGAACTGTCGGTAAACGTCTGCCAGTTTTGTTCATCGGCAGCATTGCCGGGTGCCAGGGTTATTTTTCTTTCGTCCGGATTGATGCTTTCGATCAGAACCGGTATGACACCGCCTTCTTTCACCTTCTCCACGGTGGATGGTTCGCTGAGTTTACGAATATTAGATTTTGGCAACAAGCCTGTGATGCCGGGCTCCAGGGTGATGAAATAGCCAAAGTTCTCTTTCTTTTCCAGGATACCCTCAAGTGCCTGGCCGGCCGTGTATTTTTCAGCGACATCGATCCAGGGATCACCTTCGGCATCTCTGATACTCAGCGAAAGCCGTCTTTTTTCTGGATCGACTTCCTTGATAAGTACCGACACGGTCTCACCGATGGAAACCTCGTCTTCGGGTTTTAGCACACGCTTTTTATAGCTCATTTCACTGATATGCACCAACCCTTCAATGCCGGGAGCAACTTCGACAAAAGCACCAAAGTTAGCGCAGCGTGTAACAGTTCCTGAAATTTTCTTACCGGCCGGAAAGTTTTCACCGGCTTTTTCCCAAGGATCCTCCATAAGCTGTTTCATGGACAGGCCGATTTTCATCAGTCCAGGCTTTTTGTCGGCCTCGACACTGATAACCTTGACCTCCACCGTGTCTCCGACATTGACCACTGATTCGGCTTGTGCCGATCTTGACCAACTCAGCTCAGACACATGTACCATTCCCTCCACCCCTTCAGATATGCTCACAAAAGCGCCGAAAGGCAGTATTCTGGTAACAGTGCCGTTCATGACATTCCCGACACTTAATGTTTCATAAAATGCTTTTCTCGCCTTTTCCTGTTCCCGGGCGAGCAGTTTACGCCTGGATATGACAATATTTTTGCCACTTTCTTCGAAAGTCATGATTAAAAATTCGAATGTTTTTCCAACATAATCAGCGGGATCCTCAACGAA
>JASFSK010000069.1:0-12171 GCA_050114455.1 Desulfobacterales bacterium
TATGGGAGCATTGGTAGGGGGAACCATTTCAGCCATTGGAAATACCTATCAGGTCGCCAGAGGTCAACAAAAAGGCTCTGATGCCATCACCAATGTCGCCAAAGAAACTGTCGGTTCAGGTATCTCAACGGCTGCCGCTGCTGCCACCATAACGGCTATAGGGCTCGGAGGATTGATCGGTCTTGCGGGTTTTGCGGCCGTTGCCACTATTTCAAAAGGACTGCTGGATTCTGTTCTGTATTGCGAAAATAAACCAACAGCCATATCTGAATGAACTGCGGTTTGTGTCAATGCGCCCCATTTCCCCATTTTGAAAAGGGACATTCATCCAAATCTATTTTTTGAGCAAAGTAGTGCCCTTAGATCGGCACTGGTGTTATGGTTAAAACGAAACCGGGCTCCTTGGCCCGGTTTCGTTTTTTCTGATATACCCACTCATCCTGAGGGACCATAAGGGAAGTATCAAACCACATACCGGATCCCAATAATAGCCTGGGACTCAATTAATCAAACCCCTTGATTCCACCATTGCATTTTCGGTAGTTCAGCCAATGCAATAGCCATCTTCGGTATAATTTCATTCTGATGAAATCACATTTTCACTGCCATTTCATCTGACCAGCTGATTTTAAGCCGCTCTCCAACTTTCTACCAATCGGTCCTCATTAACAATTGTTTAATTCAATCATAATAATCGCCTAACAATTTACAGCCATATTACCTCAATTCAGGTAGCAAATTGAAATGGTATTGTGAGTTCAATGCTGAGCCTTAATCAATTGTGCAAACATTTTGGTAGCGTCAAAGCCGTCGATCGGGTCGACCTGAGAATTGAGTCCGGTGAGATGGTCGGCATCATTGGGCGCTCGGGAGCCGGCAAATCCACCCTGTTGCGATTGCTCAATCGGCTTATCGATCCCACCTCCGGTCGGATCGATTTCGATGGCTATAAAGTCAGCTCATTAAAAGGCAAAGACTTACTAAGATGGCGGGCACGATGCGCTATGATTTTTCAGCAGTTTAACCTGGTGAACCGACTGGATGTGCTTACCAATGTTTTGGTAGGCCGTTTGGGATATCATCGAACGCTACCCACTCTTTTTAAAATTTTTTCTAAAACTGAAAAGGCCATGGCCCTTCAAGCACTGGACATGCTCGACATGGCACCGACAGCCCTGCAACGTGCAGATACACTTTCGGGAGGACAACAACAACGGGTAGCCATTGCTCGCGCCTTGGTACAGGAGCCGAAATTGCTGTTGGCGGATGAACCCATCGCATCATTAGATCCTCACAATGCCACCAAAGTGATGGAGGCCCTTAAACGAATTAACCAGGATTTTGGCATCACCGTCATCAGCAACCTTCATCACCTGGCAACTGCGCGATCCTATTGTGAACGCATTGTCGGCATGCGTTCGGGACGTATTGTTTTCAATGGCACTCCTGCGGAACTGTCTACCGCAAAGGCCCTCGACATATATGGATCGGACGGTGATAATGAGGAGTTATTGGGGGCAATGGATGAAGGGCCCATTAGCCATGATGGCGCAACAACCGCCCAGGCCGCAACTGTCGTCAGCTAGCTGATTTAAAAATCTAAGCTCCGCAAATAGGAGGAGTTAACACATAACAGAACTCAATAACCACAAAATTCCATAAGGAGAAAAAAATGAAACCTGTAAAAAAAGGGTTGCTGATGGCAACATTGATGATGATTGTCGGCCTCGTCTATCTAACCCCGGCGATGGGTGCTGACTGGCGCCAGGATTACAAGAAAATTACCATGGGTGTCATCACCGAAGAAAATGCTGAAGACCGGGCCAAGCGCTGGGCACCGGTCCGCGATTATCTATCCAAAGAGCTGGGTGTCGAGGTTGAATGGCGTGAGGCCACCGATTATGCCGGTGTGATTGAAGCTCTCAAAGCCAAAAAAGTAGAGCTTGCCTGGTTTGGGCCGGCTTCTTTTGCCCGGGCCTGGATTGTCACCGATGGCCAGGCAGTCCCGCTAGCGGCTGAAATCGATAAAGATGGCGGCTTTGGTTACTTCGGGGTTATTATCGTCAAGAAAGACAGTGCCTACAAAACAGTAGAAGACCTCAAAGGCGTCCGCTTCGGTTTCGCCGACCCCAATTCAACCTCCGGGTACCAGGCGCCCAACTTCTTTTTAAGCGAGCAGGGCTTTAAACCTGATGAATTCTTTGGTTCGACGACCTTCTCCGGAAGCCATGAGAACAGTGTCAAAATGCTGTACGAAGGCAATTTTGACGCCGTCGCCACCTGGTGGACCAACGACAAAAAATCCAACATGAGCCGGATGGAGAACAAAGGTATGATCAAGCCGGGCGAATACCGGATTATTTGGAAATCTCCGCGCCTGCCGTCAGACCCGTTTACGGTGCCGGGCTGGCTGCCGCAACAAATGCAGGATGATATTCAGGAAGTCTTGCTGGCGATGCCCGAAAAGGATCCAGCAGCGTTCAAAGCATTAATGGGCGGATCCCAGGGTTTTCGAGCTGTAACCCTCGAAGACTATCAACCGGTGATACGGTTTGTTAAGGCCAATATGGAAAAACGCAAGCAGTAATTTCAGAACTACAGACGTGTCGTAAATTCTGATGCAACACCCATGGCTGTGGTCTCGTCAACAATGCCGGATTTCGGCCGAATCGTTCTGAAATTATATTTTTTGTTTTTTTTTGGTTCTATAACCAAAACCAAAGTTTGCGCTTTAAGCCGGTGGATGTTTCGTAGCAAATCGTGAAACTGTCTGAGGGGCATAGCGAACCTTAAGCCGTACAGCGACTTTTTCGGATAATTTACAACAAAAGCCAAAAATATTGATCATATATATTTAAAGATCTAACCCTGTACGGCTTTACGTTCACTTGGACCCGAGTTTTTCACTGTTTGCAACGAAATATCCGCCGGCGTCGTACTATCTTTTTATAGATGCTGTTGCATCTTGAAATTACGCTTATTCTATCTACAAATCTTGTAGGTTCTTAAGATATCAGAACCTTACATGGATTTTCTCCGATTGATGTCAGGAGCCCTGAATTTGTAAATTGAAACCTTTCGTTCAACAAAACCCAACCGAAACAGAAGTTTACACCGAATTTGCCCGGGCCGAATCCGATTTCAAACGCACCAAACGACGGCAGACGCTCATCTTTTGCTCTCTTTTTATTTTGGCATTCATCGGCTCCGCTTATGTCGGCGAGGTGAACATCATTGATTTCGTCGATGGATTGCCCGGTTTTTTTAATTACTTCAATGAGACCTTGCCCTCACTTCATTCAAAAACTCTGGTAAGCGACATCGGCAACTGGTACTGGGGCATCGACAAATGGCTGCAATATTTATGGGATACCGTGCTGATTGCTTTTATGGCGACCCTGCTCGGATTTATATTTGCCTTCGTGCTTTGTTTTCCATCCTCACGAAACCTGAACCACAATTTTGGGATCTATTTCATATGCCGGCGAATCTTGGAGATTTCCCGCTCGGTCCCTGAGCTGGTCTATGCCCTTATTTTTGTTTTCTCCTTTGGCATCGGACCGTTTCCCGGCGTCTTGGCCATTGGCATTCACAGCTGCGGCGCTCTAGGCAAGCTCTTTTCAGAGATCAACGAAAATGCCGAACTGAGTGCCGCTGAAGGGGTTTTGGCGGCGGGTGGTAACTGGTTTCAAGTAATCCGTTTTGCAGTGGTCCCCCAGGTTCTTCCAAACTTCATGAGCTATACTTTATTGCGATTTGAGATTAATGTGCGGGCCGCGTCTGTCGTGGGTTTCGTCGGCGCCGGTGGCATCGGGCAGGAGCTGATGACGTCGATCCGGCAGTTCATTTATCAAGATGTCAGTGCCATCGTGTTGCTGCTGGTATGCACGGTCGCCATTATTGACATCGCCTGCGAAAAACTCCGGCATCGAGTGATTGGAGAGGAATTTCTGGCATGAGCCGGCCGTTGACTACAGTCGAACTCAACCAAACATACCAGAATTTCTCGGCTGTTTTTAAACGCCCCTTGAAACAGCATCTGGTGAAATTGCTGGTATGGACATGCTTTGCCGGTTTTACGGTCTACTGTCTGGCTGAACTGGGGTTTTTCAATTTTCACATGATTGTAACCGGCATGAAAAAACTCTCCGGGGTGATCGCCTTCATGCTGCCGCCCGCCGCCCACGGCCGGTTGCTGGATTTTACCCGGGCGATTTTTGAGACGCTCGGCATGGCCTTTCTGGGAACTTTGCTGGCCTCTTTGCTGGCCTTGCCAATGGGATTTTTTGGATCGAAAAACGTCATCGGCAATCCGATTTTTCATTTTGGATTGCGGCGACTATTCGATTTTGTCCGGGGCATCGATGCCCTGATTTGGGCCCTTGTTTGGATAAATGTGGTCGGTTTGGGTCCCTTTGCCGGCATATTGGCCATTGGATGCAGTGTTTCCGGCGAGCTGGCCAAGCTTTTCTCCGAGGCCATCGAAAATGTCGACCACAAACAAATCGAAGGCGTTAAAGCTTCCGGTGCCAATTCCGTCCAGTTGATGCGATATGCCATTTTACCTCAAGTTTTTCCGGTAATCCTGTCAACCACCCTGTATTATTTCGAATCCAACACGCGATCGGCCACCATCCTGGGTATTGTGGGTGCCGGCGGAATCGGACTTCAATTGGCGGACCGCATCCGGGTGCTGGCCTGGGATCAAGCGTCTCTGATCATCATCATGATCCTGATCACGGTGTATCTGATCGACGCCGTCTCCAATCACATCCGCCAGCACTTCATCAAGATGCCAGGACACCGTTTTATTCCTTCTAATGAATAACTAACAAAATGCAAAACAAATAAAAAATTAATCGTTCCCTAATGAAATTTTAACATTGAGAGTCTAAGATTCCCAGAATTAGGATAGAATATTCGCACAGGCCGATATTCCAATGACCACTTTGAGTCAACCAATAGACCATGCGACCGAACAATCCCAGATGGAAATAAAATGTCCGAAATGTCATTCGGTTGCGGTTTATAAATATGGTAAAACACTGACTGGAAAACGGAGATATCTTTGCCTGATCTGTAATCGACAATTTACCAATGAATCTTTCCGATACGAGATAAAAGAACGGCCGAATTGCCCATCTTGTGGCAGAAAGATGCATATTTATATGCGAGGCAAAAAATTCATCCGTTTTCGATGTTCCAAATATCCGGTGTGCAAAACATTTAAAAAGGTTTTATTGGAGGTTGTATAATCAATGAGCTACTATTATCACAATGTACCGGGAAGGATGCGTGTTAAAATTCCAATTTTAAAAGGCAGGCCAACCGGCATCAAAGCGGTTGAAGACCTTCTTCTTGGCCTGGATGGCGTTGATCGGATACGGAACAATCCGGTCACTTGCAGTTTTGTGATTAACTATGACCCGGATCTGCTGGATCCGCAACAAATTATCCAACTTTTAACAGAACATCGTTATTTTGACGGAACCAATGCCATCACCCATGATCAACACGTACAGAATGCCGCAGCAAAAGCAGGTCTTAAGGTTGGCAAGATCGTTTTTGGCTGGGCTGTCAGCAAAACTCTGGAGGCCAACGGACTGTCGATGCTGGCAGCGATAATATAAATGAGTTGATCCTGTTATTCAACTTGGTTTGAACAGTGAATTGATTAAATTTTTTCGATTATGACAAGCATGACTCGCTAGGCAAAACCATGATGATCCCACTTGGTTTATTTGGGGGTAAAACATGGCCAATGTCAGCACTTCCTCCATGAACACTCACTCCCGGCGAACCTGCCACATTGAACCAGTTTTCCTTTAAAACCGCGGTCCCATTTCTACAATTGTATGTAAAAAAAGTGTAAATTTTAATATTTTTATTGAAATTTACACTTATTTGGCTGTACTCAACCGGCGGCCAAAACGTTTGTTTTGTCCGTTGCTTCCCAGGGAAGGTCCATATCGGTTCGGCCGAAATGACCGTAAACGGCCAGCTTTTGATAAAAGCCATCCAAATGTTTGAGGGGCAGTTGTCTCAATTTGAATTGCTTGAGTATGCCGGCCAGCCTGAAATCAAAATTTTCGGTCAACAACTCAACGATTTTTGTTTCGGGGATCTTGGCGGTACCAAAGGTTTGAACCTGCATGCTGACCGGCTGTGTCAGTCCAATGGAATAGCTCAGCATGACCTCACACTCTGAAGCCAGTCCTGCCGCAACCACATTCTTGGCGGCATAGCGTGCGGCATAGGCACCCACCCGATCGATGCGCAGGGGGTCTTTCCCGCTCAGGGCATCACCGCTGTGGCGTGCATATTCGCCATAGGTATCGACGGCACTTTTTCTGCCGGTAAGCCCCGAATGGTGGGTTGGTCCGCCCAGATAAGGGCCATCCGGGTTGATAAATATTCGCGTGCTCTTGTCGGGCTGTATCGGTTCGTCCTTGAAAACCGGATCGATAACGTTTTCCAAAATATCCTGATGAAGTTTTTTCGAACCGGCCTTGGCGGCACTGTTTTGGCTGGTGGAAATCGTCACACTGTGAATTCTCTTGGGCTTTCGATCCTTGAAGGCAACGCCGACCTGGACTTTGCCGTCCGGCTGTATATATGGCAGAATTTTCTCCCGGCGGACCCGGGTCAGTTGCCGGGCAAGCTTGTTGGAGAGCCAGATGGGCAGCGGCATCAGCACCGGGGTATGGTCGCAGGCAAAGCCGAAAAGCGTTACCTGATTTTTAGCGGCGATTTTTTCAATCTTCTTTTCGGTGAGCTCTTCGTCACTAAACCGGCTGGTTTTTTCGACTTGAAGTTCCTGGGGCGCTGATAGAATGCTGCAAATTTTATCATTAAAGTCCGGCTGATCATAGCCGATTTTACGGATCACCTTGCGGGCCAAATGGGCAAAATCAACTTTGGCACTCGAGGCAAAGCGTGCTGCAATGAAGATGATCGCACTCGACACCGCACACTCGGCTCGCACCCGTGCATAGGGGTCTTGTCTTAAAAAATGGTCGACGATGGCATCGCTGATCTGGTCACAGAGTTTGTCTGGATGTCCTTCGGTTACAGATTCGGATGTAAACATGTTCTATTCTTTTCCTTCGATTTCTTTGGATTTGGAAAGTTTGCGGGTTTCATTGGCAAAAAACGGCAGCACGGAGCTGGCACCGATCACGGCGGTATCCACCAGACTCAAAGGTGTGATACCAAGAAAATTTCGCAAACCAGGCACTATCATGGTCAGGACTTGCAGCACCAACGAACCGCCGACTGCCCAGTTGAGTGATGGATTGGGTGGCAGCTGCTGACGGTCAAATATACTTTTGTGTCGGGACCGACAGCTGAACGCATGCAGAAGCTGGCCGATGGTGAGGCTTTGAAATGCCAGCGATCCGGCTTGGGCACCGGCACCGTACCGGAAAAGACCATAACCATAGGCAGCCAGCGAGCCGCCGGTGATAATTGAAGATTCGACCAGCATTTGTTTGAAGTCATCTGACGAAAAGAGCGCTTCATCACTTTTTCGCGGTGGTGAATCCATTTGATTGGCAGCCGGTTTTTCTCTTGATAGGGCCAGTCCTGGAAATATATCAGATATGATATTGATCCACAACAGTTGCATGACATTTAACGGAAAGCCGATTCCCAGGGCCATGGCTGCAAACATTACCTGTATTTCGGTCAGGTTGGTGGACAGGAAAAAGTGAACCGATTTTTTAATGTTGCTATAGGTCGTTCGGCCTTCTGCGAGCGCTTTGATTAATATTTCTAAATTATCTTCCTCTAAAATGATATCGGCCACTTCTCGCGCCACGTCGGTGCCGCCTTGTCCTAAGGCAATACCCAGATTGGATGCCTTGAGAGCCGGCCCATCGTTGATGCCGTCGCCCGTCATGGCCACCGTTTGACCGGCAGATTGCAGAGCCTGAACCAATTTGAGCTTGTGAGCCGGGCTGACACGAGAATACACATGAACTTTTTTGACCAGGGCCTGCAAGGTATTGGGATCCAATGAGGTCAATTCGGCGGAATCCAAAATTCGAAGCTGGTCGTTTTCGGCAAGGTTCAATTGGCTGGCAACGGCATAGGCGGTGGTACTTTGGTCGCCGGTGATCATGACCGTGCTGACACCAGCCCGATGAAATACTTTGATTAAGTCTGCAACGCCGGCCCGGATAGGATCGGTCATTCCGATCAGACCCAGCCAGATAAGCCCGGTCTCCTCATTCACTTTTTCTCCCTTTCTGAGATTACAAAAAGCAAAACCCAACACCCGCAAGGCATCACCGGCCATTTTTTCGTTTTGGATTTCGATTTGTTGCCGGTTCGCTTCTGTAAGAGGCACAATTTCACCGTCGACCATCTGTTGTTCGCACATCGACAGTACATCCGGAGGACTGCCTTTGATGGAAAAGAGTCTGCGGTTACTACTGCTAACCGTGTGCAGGGTGCTCATAAATAGCCGACTCTCAGAGCGATGTCGGATTTTTAAAAATCGAAACTGTTGACGCAGCCCCGGTAGATCCACCCCTGAATTTACCGCCAGTCGTACGAGGGCCTTTTCGGTGGGAGAGCCGAAAATCTCAGTTTCACCATCGCCATCGGTACCGTTGACCTTGATTTCATTGCATATGGCGCAGGTAATGATAAGTTGTCGGATTTCCTGTTTTTTTAGTGGATCCCCTGCGGACGGTGGTATCACCCTGTCGTCTTCAATTTCAAAATGGTTGTAACCACTGAATATTCGTACCACCGACATACGGTTTTGAGTAATGGTGCCGGTTTTATCCAAACAAACCGTTTGGACTGCACCCAGCGTCTCGATGGCCTGCAGCCGCCGCACGAGGACACCGTGCTTTTTCATGTTGGTGATGCCGAGAGCAAAATTGATGGTTGCCGCAGCCGGCAACCCCTCAGGCACGGCGGATGCCGCCAGGGTAATGGCCATTCGCAGCATCTGAACATAGCCGTAGCCTCGAAAAAAGCCAATGCCGAACACAACGCCGCAAATCCCACCACAGAGGAGAACGAGCTGGTCACCCATTTTTTCGAGTTGCAGTTCTATTGGCGTCTTCGGCGTGCCGGTATCCGTCAGCATACGTTGCAGCATCCCGACTTCCGTCAACTGCCCTGTAGCTACCACCACTGCAAGACCCTGTCCTCCGGTGACCATGGTACCCATGTAAGCGATGTTGCTGCGATCGGCCAACGGTGTGTTTTCGTGCTTGAGTGCGGTTCTGCGCTTATAAACCGGCATGCTTTCACCGGTCAGCATGGATTCATCGATACTCAAATGGGATGATGTGATGATGCGGCAGTCGGCCGAAACATAGCTGCCCGGTTTGAGCACCAGAAGATCCCCGACGACGACATCTTCGGCCGGAATCTCCACTGTATGTCCCTCGCGGATGACTTCAGCCGTGGGTTTAACAAGTTTTTTAAGCGAATCGATGGTTTTTTCGGCATCGTTTTCGGTGAAATATCCAATGATGCCATTGGCGACGACCACTCCCATAATGACAACGGCATCCAACAGTCCACCCGTGGCAACCGAAACGCCGGCGGCTGCTCCCAGCAGATAAACCGGCAAAGAATTCATTTGGTCAAAAAAAATACGCCATCCCGAGCGAGATTCGGCCTCTAAAAGTTTATTGGGGCCGTTTTCCCTCAATCTGGTTTCGGCGGTTGTTAGGTCGAGACCCAATTTGCGATCGCATCGCATCAAATTCATGACCGCATCTGCATCGAGGATATGCCAGGGTTTCAACTGCTCCTGGGTTGCCGGTGCCAGGAAGCGCTTGATGGTTTCATTGCTTACCGGGCTTTCAGACGGGCGTGTTTTTGCCGAAACCGCTTCTGCCCCAGATTCAGCGCGTTCGAGGATTTCTGCATCTATCACCGGTGCTCCGTTGCGATACTCATCTAGTACATTCTCTATTAAAAATGCGACACTTTTATAACTGCTATTGGAATTAAATTTCACTAAAAGGTTGCCCGTTACGGTACTGGCGGAAATCCCCAAAATGTCCGTCTGGGTAGCCAAGCGTTGCTCAAGGATCCTTTTAAGTGATTCGCACCGGTAGAGCCCCTCTATCTTAAAGCGTGCTCGGCCTTCAACTTGTTTGTGAATAGTTTTTAGCATTTATCTAAATCCATTTAAAAGCCGAATGATATCGGCGGGATATTGCTAAATACACCTCTTTTATGCATTAGAAGCTAGAAATATGGTAGGAATACGTTAAATTAAAGTTAGGGGCAGCGAGTGATAAGATTAAACTTCTTCGGGGGTTTTCTCTTTGACAACGGATGCCAATTTATAAATACCAAAAGCATACCAGAAGGCCGTATACCAGGGGGGCAATCTGAGATTTCCCCTGATGATTTCGGTAAGACCTGAGATCAAAAGAAATAGCAATAGAATACCGGCAAGATCCATCTCGCCGGACGTCAGCCTTCGGATGTTGATATTGAGGCTGTCCAGATGAGATACTAGCTGTGTCGTCATCGGCGAGCGGGAAGTGTCCGGAGCCGATAATTCAAAAAGCTGGTTGGTTTTGGCAAATTCGGTAATTTCAGTGACATTCGCGCCATCGCCAATGAACAGCACGCTTCCCGTCAGCGAGTTCACGGTCACGCTTTCAAACTTAGCGTGCCGGGACAAAACTTCCCGAAGCTCGCTAAAATAGTCTGGTTTACCTTTTCGGGAAGCTATTTTTATCCTGAGTCGACGTGCTGACTGATGACAGATTTGGGCTTCGGGAAGCGCCACAGCCATTTCCCCCTTGTTACAGCTGCCGTAAAATATCTCGTCATCGACTTACTTTTTGGCCTTTTTGGCGGCCACATTGGCCGGTTTTGCCTGTCCGGCGTCGATTTCCGAACGCGCTTCCGCTGCAATATCTTCCAGTGTCTCCTTGGTTTCTTCCATGGCAATTTTGGCATTTTCGTAGGCCAGCATGCCACCTTTGATGACCGCTTTTACCAGGGGTTTCATCACACCAGCCAACACCGGTATAACAATCGGCGTCAGTATCACAACTCCAGCACCGATGGCCATGGCGCTGCCTGTCTTTAGGCCGGTTGGTAGGATTCTCATATTGCACCTCCTTTATGTTGGGGATTAAAACACCTCCAATTTCTGCAATCTTAATGCCATATTACTTAAAAAAGCTAAAGTAAAGTAAATTTTCCATTAAATACCTAATATAACAAATTTCTAACATTCCGCTAATTTTAATCTAATGGCTTATATTTAAACTGACCAATTTTATAAACAAATTACCTCAAAAATTTTTCTTGCTGGAATTTTATGGTTTCCGTTTAAAACAATTGTTAACGACCATTGCCAAAACAGCATTGAAACCGGCGATGGCCAGATCCATTGCGGTAAGAGGTGCAATCTTCAACAAACGGCCCAGGCCGGGGAACAGGTAGGGAGATAGCTGCAGGCCAAAGGAGGCGGCCGTTGCCGTCATTAAGTAGGGATTGGAAATTGAATGATTGCCGTTGCGGCGGCAGTTATATGCATGCATTAGCCTGGCGGCCGTCAGGCTCTCATGGGCCATAACTGCCGACCGGATTCCGGGACCGTAGCGCAAGATACCACAGCCGTAGGTTGTCATGGCTGCACCGGCCATCACGAGAGCTTCTCTTGTAACCTGTCTGGCATCCGTGAAGTTAAACATCTGGTCATCCGGATCCTTTGCGGGCAGGTCGGTGAGTTTCTGGGGGGCAGTTTCCATCAACAGGGACAGGGCCGGCAGGATATCTGAAAAAACATTGATGCCCAGCGGTTGAGCATAAATTATCGGCGAATTTGCACTGCCGGCCGCAGCTGTCGTCATCAGGATAATTTCACTTAAATTTGATGCCAGGCAGTAATGAAAAGAGGATTTTAGATTGGCGTAGGCCAAGCGGCCGCCCTGGACTGCCTGTCGAATGGCTCTGATATCGTCACTGTCCAATATGATATCCGAAACTTCCCGGGCAACTTCCGTGCCGCCAAGGCCCATGGCGATGCCGATATCAGCCGCCCTCAACGCCGGACCGTCGTTGATGCCATCACCGGTCATCGCAACTGTGTAGCCCCTTTTTTGCAGGGCCATAACGATTTGTAATTTTTGCGATGGATTGACCCGCGAATAAACCTGTACATCCCGCACGACG
>JASFSK010000070.1:0-12165 GCA_050114455.1 Desulfobacterales bacterium
CCTATCAACGAGCATGATTTGGCCGGCAACAACCGAAACTTGATTTTTAAATTTTTGGTCTGGCCTGACTCATTTTCCCCCCGACTGAAATTTCCATTGTTAAATTCTTTGCTTTTCGAAATCGAAGTCCAAGGGCTAAAATATCAGGATTGGGAATGCTGAGGTCCGGTACCGCATCCAGTGAGTCACCACTATCTGCTTGAGCCAAGTATCGATTCAAGTGTATTTCATTCAGATGTTGCAAACAAAAATTTAGCTTTTGTCCCGTCTGTTTGTTATCGATTACAAATTTAAAGTCACTAATTTCACGTCCCGTAGAATGCCATATCAGACTACACATCTTCATCCATTTTATGCGGTTTCGAATGGATAGCATTTTCATGGTGTCATATCCATTTAAAAAATTAGCGTTAGCCAGAAATCGAGAAAGCACATCAAGCAGAGGTTCCATGTCAATCGTAACATCTTTTAAGTGCTTTTCGACATTCTCATCCAGTTTGACAATTTCGGCATAGGCGGCCTTTCGCTTTTTTGCCGAAAAGGGGGAGTGTGCCCGGATGATGATATCCCGAATCGTCCGGCGTTGGATCATGTGAAACATGCGGCCGGCGTATTCCATCGACTTTGAGACACGTCCTGAATTTTTTGTATTTTTTTCAGCATTCAGGGCATACAGCAGGAAATGGCAGAAGTCATCCAAATACAGCCAGGCCTCCAGGATCTCATCGGCGGTCATGTCATCGGTTTCAGTGTAATTTTTCCCCAGAAATTCACCGGTATCATTTACGCGAATATCCGGATTTCTTGAAGGCCAATTCATTTGGGGCTGTCCAGTGCCGGTTAATCGAACGGAACGCGTCTTTTGTATTTTTGTGCCAGGATATGGTATGGCAATCGAAACTGAAGCATGTTGGGTAATACGGTTATATGGCGGATAATCCCTTATAAAAAGTGCGGTTCGCAGCACGCTCTGCCAGCCCTGGCCCGGCAGACCCACCAGCAGGTAAAACGCCGTGTCGATCTTTAATTCGTAACACCAATTCCTCATTTGAACAACTTGTTCGATATTGATGTTTTTTCCCATGCTTTTCAATAAACAAGGATCCCCGGACTCAACACCGATTTGGATAAACCGTAGACCGGCGGCTTTCATTTGGATGAGTTGGTCGTGCGTCAGCTGATCAGCTCTGGCCTCGGCGGTCCATTTAATCTTCAAACCAGATTCCAGTATTTTCCGACAAAAATCTTCAATTCTTTGTTTACCATTCAAAAAGGTTTCCTGGACAAAAGCAAAATCACAAAATCCTCTGGCAACCAGTTTGCTGATTTCTTCAAAAATATTTCCGGCGCTGCGTTCCCGGATGCCGGGGCCATGAATACTGCGCTGGCCACAAAAAATGCAATCATGGGGGCATCCATAACCGGAAAGGATGTAAATGAGATAGTCCCGATGATCTCTTCCATCGCCGGCACCATCCCAAAACAGTTCCAGGCTGTCGGAAGGAAGCGGATAGTCATCCAGATCCAGAATCGGGACCCGCGGAGGATTTACATTCACCCGCTGGTTTTCATCCTTGAATGCGATGCCTGCAATCGGGGCGAAATCGGAATTCATACCGATCGTAAGCTGCAAAACAATTTCAGCCATGGTCTCAACGCCCTCGCCAATACAGGCCACCTGAAACTGAGAGTGTTGCAAGAAGTCCACCGGCGCAACTGAGACATGGGCACCGCCAATAATTCTGATTGCCGTCGGTGAAATTCTACTGGCAGCCAGAGCAACCGTGGAAGCCTCATCGAGCTGGGCGGAAGTGGCTGTCATACCGATAATCAGTGGCGTTTCATTAGAATTCGCTAAAAATTTGGTCAAATACATGACAATTGACAGCCCGGCGGGTCTCAAGGAAAGATTTAAAACGCGAATGTCAAATTCTGGGTAGTTTTGCGGGGAATTGAATGTCAATTCTTTTTTCCCCAGACAGTGGGCATACCGCTGCAGAAACACCCTGTTTTTGAGCGCGCTGGCCAGAGTACCCAAACTGAGATAACTTCTAATCAGATCATCGTCTTTATGCTGTGTGGTCCCAAGAGACGGATTGACGAATAGTATCGACGGATTGTGTTTTTTGATATCATTTCCCCTGTATGACTTTGCGGATGATCGCAGCGATCTCTCGGCGGAGTATCGGCTTGGCCACAAACGCTTGTATTCCCATCGCCTGGGCCTGTTCCTGACTGATCCGCGCGCTATATCCGCTGCAAAGAATAACCGGGATCCCTGGCTTTACTTTTAGCATTTCTCTTGCCAACTTATCTCCCGCCATATTCGGCATGGTCATGTCGGTAACTACCAGATCAAAATCATCCGCCTTCGCCTTAAACAATTCCAAAGCTTCAATGCTGCTGGTTCTGGTAGTGACTTGATAGCCCAGAGATTCGAGCATTTGCTTGCCCATATCAACGATGGTCGTTTCATCGTCCACAAACAGAATGCGTTCGGTCCCGGTGACAACTGGCACCCCCCCTTTCGAGATCGGTGCCTTGTCTCTGCCCACCACGGGAAGATAAATTTTAAAGGTTGTCCCCTTCCTCGGTTGGCTTGTGACTCTGATAGCGCCTTCATAGCTGCCGATGATACCATGGACCACCGAAAGGCCCATGCCGGTTCCTTCACCCTTGCCTTTGGTCGTAAAAAAAGGATCGAAGATTCGCTCAATTATGTTGAGGGGAATTCCATGGCCGGTATCGGAAACCGTGAGTTCGAGATAGGGTCCGGGCTTCAATTCCGGAAACTTGGTGGTTGACTCAATCCCCAGATTGACATCATTCAGCTTCAGCAGCAAAACCCCCGCCTTATCCCCCATGGCATACCCGGCATTGGTACAAAGATTCATCAATACTTGATGAATTTGGGTAGGGTCGGCCAGGGTCAACGAGTCGCTTACAATTTCCTGATGAATTTTTATCGAGGTGGGCAGTGACGCCCTTAAAAATTTGATCGTTTCTTGAAAAATGAGTTTTACCTGAACAGGTTTAAGCTCCTGCTCGGCTTGGCGACTGAAGGTAAGAATTTGTTTGACCAGGTCTTTGGCGCGGCCGCTGGCCCGGAATACTTCCTGAAGATTTCGATAGAGGGTCGAGTCTGTCTCGGTGTCATCCAAGGCCAATTCAGTGTACCCGATAACGGCCGACAGAATATTGTTGAAATCATGCGCGATGCCACCGGCAAGGGTGCCGATCGCCTCCATCTTTTGGGCTTGTTGCAGACGAGACTCGAGTGAGGCTTTTTCTTCCTGTACATTTTGTTGATCGGTGATGTCCGTCAACACGCTAATCAGACATTCCTGACCTTCGAAATCGATCGGATCCGCCGACCAGAGCATGGTGTGGATTTTTCCATCCTTAAATCGCATTTTCATTTCGAGATTCCGGAAGTAATCCTGCTTGTGGAATATATTGAGTGCCTGTTCCCTATCTCGCTCGGAATCAAGCCAGAAACCGAGGTCAAAGCTGGTCTTCCCGACGGCCTCCTCTCGGGAAAATCCAGAAATCTTGGTGAAGGTATCATTGACTTCAAGAAATCGGCCTTCCCTCACAGTTGTAATTGTGACCCATACCGGGCTGGTTTGAAACGCTTTGGCAAACTTCTCTTCAGAAAGCCTCAAGGCCTCCTGGGCCTGTTTGCGGTCTGTGATATCCATGCCGATGGAGAGAATTTCACTTAAATTTCCATCGGAATCCAAAATTGCTTTATTGGTCCATGCAATCCAAACCCGTTCACCATCGCGCTTCATGTTTTCATTTTCATTGTGAACATATCGGGCTGGATTTCGAAAAATGTCGTTACACATTGAGTTAAGGTCACGCCCGGATGACTCGGTCGGCGGGATAATTGTGCCGACAACGTTTTGGCCAAGTATTTCATCTTCGGAAAATCCAAAAAATCTTTGGGCGAACTCGTTGAAAAAAGTAATCCGGCCCTGGGTGTCGAACCTTAAAATGATGCTATTGGCATGCTGGACGAGCTCACGATATTTCTCTTCGCTCTGCCGCAAGGCATCTTCGGTCTCTTTTTTTTCGGTGATGTCCCGTCCGGTGCACAAAATATGATCGATAGAACCATCCGGTTTTCTGAGGGTGGAATTCACCCAACTGATAAGGCGTTTGCTGCCGTCTTTGGTTATCCAAAAATTTTGAAATTTGCCATGGGTCCCGTTGCGAATGACATCGCTGAACGCCGATCTGGCCGCTTCTCTTTCCTCGGAGGATATCAGAATTTCCCAAAAAGGCTTGTCCCGCAATTCTTCAAAACGATAACCGGACAAATTTTCACTGGCTCTGTTGAAGGTCACGATATGGCCCTTAAGATCGATCACTACGACCAGGGAGTCAATCCAGTACAAAACTTCGTACATAAAATCCCTTTCTTTCTTATGGGATTTTTCCCTTTCCTTGAGGTCGACTAGTTCATCTTCTAAAGTTATAATTTTGTTTTTTAGCTCTCTACAAGTCTCTTCAGAGACCATATTGGGATCCTCCACCACAGAAAAAAATTAATCATTTCTTTCTGTTATAATAGCATAGTGCTATCTGCATTCAAGGAATTAAATCATCTATTTGCAAATAGCTGTGATAGCGGGGTTTTCAATCTAATTTGTTGGTCGGCTGAGGGCATGCAGATAAAACTCGATTGGAAGTTAAACATCTGGAATGGTCGGCAGCGAAGATTCTTTTAGATGTCAATATTTGTTTCGCATATCGTATTTACCATCACTGCTGCAATAGAAAACTCATCATCGATTGATTAAACGCTTCAGCCTGTTCGATATTGGACAAATGGCGGGCCGCAGGCAATATGATAAGCTGAGAGCCGGCAATACGTTCATGGATGGCTTCGGAAGCGGCCACCGGGGTACCGGGATCTTCCTCGCCCACCATAATCAGGGTTGGAATGTCGATTGCGGATAGCCGTTCCAGATAGTTAAGCCCGCGCAATGCTTCACTGCAGCCAATATAGCCTGCCAGCGGGGTTGCTGCGATCTGCTGTCGAATCATCTCGACTTCAGGGGGATTTTTCTGCAGATATTGAGGGGTAAACCAGCGTTCCAGGGTTCCCTCAACCTGTTCGCTCATCCCGTTCTCACGCGCAGCGGCGATGCGATCCAGTAATATGGGTTGGGCCTCATCCGGCATAATGGCAGAAGTATCACACAATGTCAGACTTAAAAGTCGATCCCTATGGTTCAGACCGAGACCCTGTCCGATCATGCCACCGATCGACAGTCCTACAAAATGAACGCGATCGATAGTCAACCCATCCAGCAAGGCCACCGCATCATCAACCAGTAGCTCCAGAGTGTAGGCACCATCCGGCGCCTCGCTGTCGCCGTGACCACGCATATCATACCGCAGGACCTGAAAGTTCGCCTCCAGAGATGTTAGCTGGGGATTCCACATCACCATGCTGCTGGCCAGGGAGTGGCTGAGCATCACCACCGGCGCCCCCTCTCTTCCGGTCATTTTATAATTGATTTGAATGTCATTGACCAAAATTTTCATGTCATCAACTCCTTTTTAGATTAAAATTTATAATAATTAGAGTTAGTTTTTTTCCATGATCAGTCCGAGGGGTCATTCATCTTTAGCAAAAAGGATTCATTCCGCTCAAACATTTATTGCAGTTTCTGATATTTCTTTCAAGTTATCATTTGAAAAAGGGGATCACCCACAGATTTTTAGCTGATAAATTCAATCGGCTTGAATGCCATCTGATTGGCTTGGAATGTCGCATTGAATCTGCTACACTCTCATCTCTAAATTGATCCAATGGAAAGGATTCCGACATGCGAACCTATCGGATAGTCGTTTTGGCTGGTGACGGCATCGGGCCGGAAGTCATGAATGAGACCCTCAAGATTTTAAAATGTACGCTGGCTGATTCAAATGGGCCACAAATCACGTTCATCAAATACCCCCTTGGAGCAGAAAACTACAGAAGAACCGGTGAGATCCTACCGTTGGAACTGATTGATGAGTGCAAGAAATCTGACGCGGTTCTTTTGGCCGCCATTGGACTCCCGGAGGTCCGGCTGGCGGATGGAACCGAGGTTCAACCGCACCAGGTTGTTGGCCTGCGCAAGGAATTGGATCTTTATGCGGCGGTTCGCCCAATCAAGCTTTACTCCGGAGTGCCCTCTGTTTTGAAGGAGAGCGGTCCTGGTATCGACTTCATTGTACTGCGGGAAAACACTGAGGGACTTTTCGCATCCTTCGGCGGAGGCAGTGTCGTCCATGATCAGGCGGTGGCCGACACGATGATGATTACTCGGAGGGGAACAAAACGAATTGCCGAATTTGCCTTCCGTTTGGCAAAAAAACGCAACGGCCGGCCTTTGGATGGCAAGCGAATGGTTACCTGTGTGGATAAAGCCAATGTGTTCCGCAGCCTCGCTTTTTTCCGCAAAGTCTTCTATGAAGTAGCAGCACTTCATTCCGATATCACGGCCGAAGCCTGTTACGTTGACGCCATGTCTCTTTACATGCTGCAAGCCCCATGGAACTACGATGTCCTCGTGATGGAAAACATGTTTGGCGACATTCTATCCGATCTGGGTGCCGGATTGGTCGGCGGATTGGGTCTGGGACCTTCAGCTGAAATTGGCGATCGCTATGCCTTGTTCCAGCCTTCCCATGGCAGTGCGCCGCAAATCGCCGGAATGAACGTGGCCAATCCATTGGCAACGATCTTATCGGCTGCGATGATGCTCGACTGGTTGGGTGAGCGCAACGGGGATCCGGTCACCCTTGCGGCCGGGCAACGAATCGAATCGGCCGTTGCACAAACTCTCCGCGAAGGAAAAGTACGGACACCTGATATGGGTGGCACAGCCACTACCACGCAGATGGGCGATGCCATTCGAAGGGTGGTGGAGACCAGCCAAAACGATCACACCCCCTAAATTCTATCCTTATTTTTCTTGACAAATTAATTTTCAACAATTATCAGTTCACCATAAATGTAAAATTTTACATATTACATTCTATGTTTGCAATGGCATTTCCTTTTTATAATAATAATTGTCGGTTCCGGTTAACCTGCTGGTGCTATAAACAACTCACTAAAGAATGATAGTGGCTGAATTTTTCGCGTTTCGGGAGATTTCAAATGCAAAATTCAGGTGGTAATATTACTAACAGATTAACTGAAGAGAAAGGATAAATGGAGCCACTCGGTCTGAGGCGGAATTTGGAATTGGAGGTTTATGACATTATTAGATCATTGATCCTGGATCGCACATATATGCCGGGCGACAAAATCTCAATCGATCAATTAAAAGCCGATTTAGGGGTCAGCCGCACTCCCATCGTGATTGCACTCAAAATGCTCGAAAAAGAAATGCTTATCAAAACAATACCGAGACGGGGTCACTATGTTCGTACTTTCACTAAGAGTGAAATTATTGATGTTCTGGAACTCAGGGAGGCGCTGGAGGCCTTGGGAGCTAGAAGGGCTGCCCAGCGTATTACCAAGTCGCAAATCGGAGAACTCAGAAAATTCTTCAAAAATATAGATGTAGAAGGTGATGCGAAGGCATTGGCTACCTATGGTAAAGAGGATCAGGGATTTCATGAATTTATCATGGATATTGCAGGTGGTGAAGTCTTCTCAAGTGTTTTCAAGGCTTATGCCATCGTTATCTTTACCTACCATGCCGATCTACCCGGTGGATTCGTCAGACATCCGAGGGAAACGATCCAAGAGCATAAGGAAATGATCAAAGCTATTTGCAACCGGGATGAAGACAAAGCGGAAAAACTCATGCGTCAACATATGAGACTGGGGAGAAAAAAATTTATCAAAGAACTGGAAAAGGAGGAGCAAGGGAAAGCGCAGATCTTGCATTGAAAGGTAAAACCATAAATTGCCTCGGAAATAATCATTTTTTCACCCGATGGAAGAAAAAATCGATCATCCTGAAGGAAAAAACGGTGGCCAATGATGAGCCGATCCAAGGGTCACCAAAACCGACAGATCCGATTAAACGGAGATAGACAAAACTTATTCGAAAATCAGCAGCCATCATCATACCCCCAGCTCTGTTGGTGAGTGCTGATTTTTAAACAACCACTTAAAAAGGAGGTCTTATGAAAAAATCAGGACATTTCTCAGCTAGAATTTCACTTTTTTGGACCATGATCCTGGTCCTATCTCTTGCGACCAGCATGACGTTCGCCGCTGATTATAAGCTTCGGATTGCCTGCAGTCATAAACCGGTGAGCCCATGGGTCCAGGCTGCGCAGTATTTCGAAAAAGAGTTGGAAGCTCTCAGCGGTGGTCGTATCGATGTCACCGTGCATCACAGCGCTACCCTGGGAAATACCCGCGAAGTATGTGAAATGGTCAGAAATAACACGTTGGAAGCGGCGATTCCCGGGTCTGCTCAACTTTCAACCTACACGCCTGAAATTGGAGTTACCGTTCTCGCCTACATTTTTAAAAATGATGAAAGCATGTTCGGTGTCCTTGACGGCCCGGTGGGCGATTATATTGAAAGCAAACTGGCAGAGGCCAATTTTCACAATCTGGGCTGGTATAAGAATGGCTTTCGCAGTGTTACCAACGACAAACGGCCAATCCAGAAGCTAGAAGATTTAGACGGATTCAAACTTCGTGTATTGCCAAGCCCGAGTGTAATGGCATTTTTTAAAGAGGTCGGTGTCAATCCCATGCATATAGACTGGGCCGAATTATTTGAGGCCATGAAAAAAGGGGTCGTCGAAGGTCAGGAGAACCCACCCTTTTTTGTCTGGCTCGGCAAAGTTTATGAAATGAACAAATATTATTCATTTACCAAGCATATGAATGAGCCTGGCATTCTGGTATTGAGCAAAAAATTCTACGATAAATTACCCGAAGATCTTCGTCTGATGGTCGATGTGGCTGCCAAAAAAGCCGAGATGTGGCAGCGGGCCAAGATGACCGAGGCGAACGCGGAATGCCTCGAGAGATTAAAGAAAGCGGGCATGCAGATCAACGAAATCCCGGAATCGGAACTGGATCGGTTCCGGAAGGTAACTTATGAAAAGGTTTATCCGACAGTTGTCAAAAACAAGGACCTGGGTCCCAATACAAAAGAACTGATTGACATGACGATATGGGCCCAACAATAACGAAATAGCCTAATTCGGCTGCGCAACCCTTCAGTCCATCGCCTTTGGTAAAGGATGGGCTGAAGGGTTGAAATTAGCCAAACATAGTATCCAAATCGTCGAGTGTATCCTATCAAACATGGTACTTGAAAATCTTCGCAAAAGCATACGATTCGTTGCCATGGCATGCTGTGGCGTGCTGATTCTGTCAGTCTTCATAAATGTCGTTTTGCGGTATGTATTTAACTCCGGCTTGCCGTTTGGGGAGGATTTAACTCGATACCTCATGGTTGTGGTAGTATTTTTTGCTGCCAGCCTAGCGTTGGATGCGAAAAGACACATCAGCATCAACCTATTTGTCCGCAAGCTTAGCCGGTTCAATCAGCTGCGCCTGGAGCTCGTATTCCAGATCGGTATATTAGTCTTTTTATTCCTTCTCATGATTTATGGCGCCATCCTGCTCCCCAACCAGTGGACGGCCTATATCCCCACCATGAGACAGATATCCATGTTCTGGTTTTACCTCAGCATTCCGATAGGCTGCATATTGATGGGGATATTTCTAATCAGAAACCTCATCGGCACGCTGAAGAAGTTTAAAAAACAACGCGCAGCCGGACCAAAATCGAAAGAAAAAAATTCAATTTGGAGTATCGGATTTATCGTCGTGTCTTTTGCCGGTTTGATTGCCGCCATTGTTTCCTATTATTTGGGCTACGCCAGCGCGGTTTTCTTTGTTTTAATATCCTGCTTTGCATTCACGGTTTCGATCGGGATGCCGGTTGCCTTTAGTCTGGGCATTACCGGAATGACTTTTTTCCTCATTTCCGAAGATTTGTCCATGTTGGCCGTTCCGACCTTGGTTTTTGGCGGTATCAGTCCATTTGCCCTGATGGCAATCACGGCGTTTATTCTGACCGGGTTGTTAGTTGAAAAGAGTGGTGTCGTCCAGGACCTGGTCAATTTTTCAGACTCTATGGTCGGCCAATTTCCCGGAGGCCTGGCCCATACGAATATTGTCGCCAGTATGTTTTTTGCCGGTGTTTCAGGGGCGGCATTGGCGGACACTGCCGCCATCGGATCAATGATAATTCCGGCCATGAAAGAAAACGGCTACGACCGTAAATTCAGTGCGGTCATAACGGCCTCATCGTCCGTTGTCGGTCCGGTCATTCCCCCCAGTGTCGGGATGATCATCTATGCCTATGCGGCGCCGGGCAACGTCTCTATCGGAGGCCTCTTCATGTGTGGCGCCATTCCCGGATTGCTCCTGGGATTGGCCATGATGGTCCTCACTCACTTTTATGCCATCCGTCGCAATTATCCAGTCAATAAGGCCGGCTTTGATATAAAACAGGTGTTTATTCAAGGATTCCGGGCGATCTGGGGACTTCTGATCCCTGTTATTATCTTGTTAGGGATTATGGGGGGTGTCTTCACGCCGACCGAGGCTGGCGCCATCGCCGCATTCTACGGGCTGTTTTTAGGTTTGGTGATCAAACGGCGACTCACATGGAAACTGCTGAAAGAATGCCTTCTTGAGTGTTCTATTATGAGTGCGGTGATTTTTCTGGTGCTTGGCTGCGCCAAGATTATCACCTATACCCTCTCAATTTATCAGGCACCGGAAGCAATCACCGCCTTCCTGCAAGACCTGACCGCGAACCGGTATCTTTTTCTTTTTCTGGTCTTAACCGCCCTGTTAATTATCGGCTTTGTGCTGGAGGCGGTCGCTACCATGATCATGTTGGTGCCTGTATTTGCACCGGCTGCCGCTGCCTATGGCATCGATCCGCACCATTTTGGCCTGCTCGTTGTGATGATCGTTCAGCTCGCGCTGCTGACACCTCCCGTCGCTCTGGGTTTGTTCATTGCCTGTAATTTGGCCCAAACAACCATCGAGGAGGTCATGGGGGACGTCTGGCCTTTTCTGGCGCTGATCTATGGCATGATATTAATCATAGCCCTTTTCCCGGGATTCACCTTGTGGCTGCCAAAAATTATGGGCTATATCAATTAAACATTCAAGGAGGCTTCAATGACAAGCAAGATTGGCTTTGTGCACACCGGCGTGGCAATCGCAGACATGTTTAAACCGATGATTGCCGAACGCTTGCCCGGCATATCCACGTTTCATATTGTGGATGACAGCCTGATTCAGGATTTACTGCAGGAAGAGCAGTTTACCCCTTCAATCCTAAAACGCTTATGCAGCCAGATAGAGCTGGCAGAAGAAGCCGGCGCTGAAGTGATCATGGTCACCTGCTCGAGTATCGCGCCCGGGGTTGATGTTGCCCGCAAAATGGTGAAAGTTCCGGTGCTGAAGGTTGATGAACCGATGGCTGAAAAAGCGGTCTCCTTATCCGATAGCATCGGGGTGATGGCGACTGCCAAAACAACAATGTCTCCCAGCGTCAATCTTATCAAAGAAAAAGCGGCCGAGGCGAAAAAACAGATCACCATCCATCAAAACCTCAGTTCAGAAGCATTTGACTGCTTCTTGAAAGGTGACATGCAAACCCATGACGAGATTGTGAAAGATGCTGCCCAAAAATTAAAAGGCAAGGTTGGTGTTATTGTGCTGGCACAGGCGTCTATGGGTCATTTAGCAGAAGATCTTCAGGACATGACCGGTGTGCCGGTACTAAAAAGCCCGCCACTGGCGATGGACGCGTTGGTGGCAAAAGTAATGACATAATTATTTTTTTCGTCAAAAACATATGCCACTTAATTGAGGGGAGTTTCTCTCCACACGTTTTTAGGCTGAATCCTTTGTGCTGATTCTATAAAAAGGGCTATTCCGCCGCCAGGACTGGTTACAATTTGAAATACTTCCCGACCCTGTGATGAATTATATCTTTTGAAATAAGGACGATTCAGTGGACCCCCTAATATCGATAAATACTCTGGCCTATGAAGGATATGATCTGACAACCGCGCTGGAGGAAATAGCAAAAATAGGCATTCGTCATGTCGAGCTGGGTTTTACACGGGGCTATACGGAAGGGTTGTCGG